>CAMPKR010000167.1 GCA_946887345.1 uncultured Bacteroidota bacterium
GGTAATCCCTAATACTAGTTGAAGATGCGGAAGATACCATATATGATCGCGGCTAGTAATCCGCTCACAGGTATCGTCAGTATCCACGCCCAAAGCAGGTTTACCGTTACGCCCCAGCGTACTGCCGACAAGCGTTTTGTCGCGCCTACACCAATTATTGAACCGGTGATGGTGTGCGTTGTACTTACAGGTATCTTCAGCGATTCTGTCAGGAATAGCGTAATGGCACCGGCAGTCTCAGCAGCTACACCTTCAAACGGCGTAACCTTTGTAATGCGGGTACCCATTGTCTTAATGATCTTCCAGCCACCACTCATTGTGCCTAGAGCTATCGCAGAATAGCAGGCCAGCGGCACCCATACTGGCATTTGTTCAAACTCCTGGATCGTTCCGCCTGCTATCAGTGCCGCTGTAATAATACCCATTACTTTCTGCGCGTCATTACCACCGTGACCTATACTAAAAGCCGCTGAAGATACCAGTTGCAGTCTTTTGAACCATACTGTGGCCCTTGCATTGGTCAGCGTACTGAGAAACAAAGTGAACACACTCATAATAACTACCACCAGGGTAAGCAATATCCATTTAAAGTTCTTACTCTCCAACATCACATCCAGCGCGTAGTTATCGTGTTTGTTCTTCAGCTTTGCGGGATCAAATATCATGTTGGTATAGAGGGCATAAAATGCAACTAGTATTATAGCTATCGAGAGCAACCTGGGCCAGAGGCTTTTACGGAACGAATTAATGAACCAAAGCGATATAAGAAACGCTATCAGCATACCCACCAACGGTGCCAGGAAAATAAAACTTACGGTCTTTATTACAGGCTCCGGGTTGATCGCGGAAAAACCTGCATGCGCTATAGCTGCACCCGCAAAACCACCGATAAGCGTGTGGGATGAACTGGAGGGGATACCGAACCACCACGTAAGCAGGTTCCAGCCAATGGCTGCTATGAGACCTGAAGTGATCACCGGTAGTGTAATGAAGTCTTCTTTTACTGTTTTGGCTATGGTATTGGCAACTCCGTGATCTTTAAAAATGAAAAAGGCAGCGAAATTGAAAAGCGCTGCCCACACTACCGCCTGGAAAGGCGTCAATACCTTAGTAGAAACTATTGTGGCTATGGAGTTGGCCGCATCGTGGAATCCATTGATGTAGTCAAATATCAGCGCCAGGGCAATGATGATAATTAATAATGCTGTCATAGAATGCCTTAGATATTATTAGGCGTATTTAACAATGATCGACTCAATTACATTCGCCGCATCCTCACATTTATCCGTTACTATTTCCAGTTCCTGGTAAAGGTCCTTCTTCTTTATCAGGTCAATGGGGTTAATATTAGGTGTCGAGAACAGCTTGGTCATCGCATCATCAAAAAGGTCATCTGCTTCATTCTCCAGGCTATTAATCAGTACGCAGGCCTCTATAATGGCACGGAGATTTTTCATGTTCCTCAGCTCACGAACACCTGTGTGTAGCGCATTAATACTGCGCAGCATGATGTCTGCAAAGCCACGCACGGTATCGTCCACGTCATGTATGTAATAGTTGGTCAGGCGCTTGGCCGAGCCCCAGGTATAGTCAGCAATATCATCCAGCGAGGTAGCCAGTGAGTGTATATCCTCACGGTCAAAGGGTGTAATGAAATTACTGCCCAGCTCTATAAAGATCTTATGGGTGGTCTCGTCATTCCTGTGCTCCAGGTCCTCAAGGGACTTCAGCATCTGGGTCCTCTTTTCAGGATCAGGTTCGTTCATTGCCTTGGAAAAGATGCCGCCCATTTCCACCAGTGTATTGGTCACTTCTTCAAACAGGCTGTAAAAAACCTTGTCCTTAGGCATAAAAAGTTTTACAATAGAGCTAAATCCCATGTTATTCTATTATTTGCATGAACTTGATGCGGGGGCAAAACTATCTTAGTTAATCAGCCTTTCTGAAAATGACGAAAGACTTAATGATTTCTTAACCCCGATTTGCCCGCAATGTATTCAAATATTGACAATGATAAAAGATGTATTTATTTTTTAAGCCTGCTTAAAAGTTCAATTGTGCCTGTAGTCTGAGCAACTGACCTTGCTGCACATTGTTTTGCTTCACAAAGTCCTCAAACCTTCTCTTGGAGATGGTATACATAGCCACAAATTCAAAATTCTTTATCGGCTGCCACTCCACACCTATCTCATATTCGTTCACGGTATAGCTACGGGCGTCAAGCTCAAATTTCTTACCGCCGTTATAATACTGGGCACGGGCAAAAGGGAAAAATACCTGTTTCTTCCATTTTAGCATGGCGTTCACCATCACATAACCGCCGGTCAGGTTGCGGTTCTCTATAGAATCGGTCGCGGTATTGAATTCCGGTCCACGGCCAATATTATACTCCGCAGTTATACCTATCGGCTGCGGATACATTACTACAGTACCGCCGACACGTTCATCCATATAGGTAAAGTCAGAGCGGACCTTGGTTCCTTTTGATATCAGGTCAGAGGCCAGGGTGTATTTGCCGGTATAGGCCTGTATACCGGGCTCTATTATCTGTTTTTTACCAATTTTAATGGGGTAAGAAACGCGGGCCACTGCGTGTGGCAGGTTATTAAGTTCAGGCTTGTTGGCGGTCTGGCCATTAAAAACACCCAGCGCCACCACACCATAGTCCCCGGATCCCTTCAGACCATCAGCTACCAACGATGAGAATCTTTTGCGTATCTTATCGGGAGCCCAGTAGAAGAATACGCCTAGGTCACGCTCATTGGCTACAGCGCTATTCAGGGCGTCATTGCGGTCCAGGGGCAGGCGGTTCTGGCTCGACTGCATGTTCTCAAAGCCATAAGGCACCTTGCTCTGTCCTATACGGGCACGGAACTGGTTCTTCCTGTCAAAACCCACGTCAAAATAAGCATCTCTGATCTGGCCGAAATGCAAACCTGTAGGAGACGCTGAGCTGGCAAAATCAGGCTGAATGTAGAAATAGACACGCTCATGTACCTGTCCGAAAAAGATTACGCGTACACGACGCAGGAAAAAGCCGCCATCTTCACCCCACGAGCGGTCGCATTGTTCACATTTCAGCTTCTCGTTAGTTTCAAAAAGACGGTTGTAGCGTGCCTGAACGTACCCCCTAACGGAAATGTTGTCGTACCACTTCCCTCTTTTATCGGGTCTGTTGCTAAGAATGGTTTCTACTGTTGAGCTGTCTGTCTGACCTGCAGCTGTTGTTACAACAGCGACTGAAAGCAGGATAAAAAATAATAATTTATTCACGATTCCTTAATGATGGCGCAAAGGTAGTTTCGTATTACAGAGACAATGTAAATCCAATGTTATGTAATTATTAACTTTGAAAAGGAGACAGTCAAACCCGCTACAGAAAAGAGTTTTGAAGAATGGAAAGGACAAAAAACTTAACATTGGGACTTAAAACAAGGGACCGCCGCGAAGATCGGGCAAGCCTGTAAAATGAAAAAGAAAGGCGTGTAAACTCTAGGTAAAACACAGGGAATTGGCAGTAATTTGCACATTTCTCACATTCTCACATTTCCACATTAACTAAGTTTCACTCGTGGATCGAGGAAACCATAGAGCATATCTGTAACCAGGTTCACAATAATGAAAATAAAGGCAGTAAGAAGCACCGATCCCATCACCAGCGGGAAGTCAAATTTATCCAGCGCATCCACCGTTATCTTACCCACTCCCTTATAGCCAAAGATGTACTCTACAAAGAACGAACCCGCGAGCAATTCTGCCAGCCAACCCGATATTGCAGTTACAACGGGGTTCAATGCATTGGGCAAAGCATGGCGGAAAACCACTTTGGTAGTCGTCAGCCCCTTGGCATAGGCTGTGCGTATATAATCCTGTGACAGCACATCCAGCACCGAGCTGCGCGTAAGCTGGGTAATAATAGCCAGGGGGCGTATACCCAATGCCAGCGCCGGCAATATCAAATTTCTTATGGCCAGGTGCCTGCCCGTAAAAGGATCATACTCCCATAGGCTCCCTGTCATGTTCAGCCCTGTCACATTGTGCAGCAGGTAACCGAATACGTAGGCTATCACCAGTCCCGCAAAGAACGAGGGCATCGATATCCCTGCCACACTGGCCGCAATAGCGGAAGTATCCATCCAGGTATCTTTTTTCAGCGCCGCCAGTATACCCAGCAGTATACCGAAGAAGGTCGCTATCAGCATGGCCGATAGTGCAAGTATGATAGTTCCCGGCAGGGCTTCTGCCAGCACATCACCAACATTTCTTTTGGTGTAGTAAGAGCGGCCCAGGTAAGGGAATTTCAATCCGAGCGCATTGTCTTCTGCACGCAGCAAAGTGAGATAACCATATTTTTCCTTGCTCGCGCTGTCGCAGCTATGCCAGCCTATCGGCGAAAGATCGTTCAGGAAGAGGCCATAGCGCACCAGCAATGGCTTATCAAGATTCATTTCCTTGCGGGCATTTTCTATCGTGGCCTTATCGCTGCGCTGACCCATTGTAAGGCGCGCGGGATCTCCGGGCAATACATTGAAAAGAAAAAACACTACGGTTACCACACCCGCCAGTACCAGCAGGCTGTAACGCAGGCGCCGTGCAAAGAAGCGTAGCAACCTTAGTGTGCCGGTTGATTGTTCACCATTTGCGCATCTTTAGGGTAGTCCATGTAGCTCCACTTCTCTACTATGGTGCCCTGGTCCAGCAGCATCAGGCCGGGGTTAGAGCGCATAGCTGTCTTGCTCACTGTTCCGTCCAGCACATAGAACGGCACATGCTCCAGTCCGTGCTTCTTTCGGAAGGCTTCGGCTTCTTCTTTTACCGACGAGCAAAGCACATAGAATGGTATGTTCTGCTTTTGCGCATTGGCAATAAGCGATTTCAGGTCATCCATATTTGCCGTATTAGCAGTAGCCGCATCTTTTATAAACCACAGGTAAGTAGGTCCCGGTGTATTGAGTATCTCCACCGTGCGGTCATTACCGTTTTCATCACTGATGATGAAATCTTTTATTTCCGGATCGCAATTACCTTTGCGCACCATCTTATCTATCCGGTCTACAAACACCCAGGTAGTATCCTGCCATGGCAGGTTGTCCTGCGTAAATTCCTTCTTCACTCCATCTTTCTGGTAAATAAAGATATTGGCAAAACTATCAGGTACGCAGCCCGGAGGTGGCAGCATCTTACGATACACGTTAGCATGCTTCTTGTAAGGCAGGCAATCGTGGAACGGAAGGTGCTTCAGCGACCACCACTGTATGCCAAAGGCAAAGATGGTAACGATCAGCATTACTATATGCCCCGCACGGCCTTTGATAACAGGCTCCACTCTCTTGCGGTAGATAAAGAGGATGATGGACATGATCGTCAGCACCACATCTTTCCAGAAAGTTTCTTCATTAGATATTTTAATGCAATCGCCAAAGCAGCCGCACTCCTTTATCTTTCCCGAGAACAGCGCATATGCTGTAAGGAAAGTAAACCAGAGATTAAGCAGCAGCAGCAGGAACGAGAATATCCTGAAAGCATAGCCCAGCAGCAGCGCCACACCCGATATGATCTCGAACGCGATCATCAGGATAGAGAAAGCAAATGCGTATTGGTTGAAGAAGGTCATATGGAGTACTTCAAAGAATTCCTCCATCTTATAAGTGAGCCCCAGGGGATCATTGGCCTTCACAAGTCCGGAAAAGATGAACAGTACACCTACTATTATCCTTAGCAACCAAAGCAAGTATTTCATAAGCTATGTTTAACTGGATATAAGTTTAGATAAAAATACGCTGGAAAATGAACTTTTACAGACCACCGGACCGAAAAGCAGGTTTGAAAAATTTTGTTAACTAATATTTACTGCGTTATCTGTTGACCTC
>CAMPKR010000168.1 GCA_946887345.1 uncultured Bacteroidota bacterium
GCCTTGCAGGCTGACTAATTAAACATCCTGCAGTACCACAGGGGCAGCTGAGAGTATCTCTTCATTAGCCTGTGAAGCATATTTGTCAAAGTTCTTCACGAAGAGCTGGGCCAGTTCGTTGGCTTTCTTATCGTAAGCTTCTTTATCAGCCCAGGTATCGCGTGGGTTCAGAATTTCTGAAGGCACGTTAGGGCAAGATGCTGGTGTCAGTACGCCGAAGGTAGCATGAGGCACATACTCTACGCTGTTCAGCTCACCGTTCATAGCGGCAGTGATCATAGCACGTGTGTACTTCAGGCTCATACGGTTTCCTGTACCGTAAGCGCCGCCGCTCCAGCCTGTGTTGATCAGCCATACGTTCACATCTTTGTGCTCGTCCAGTTTCTCGCCCAGCAGCTCTGCATACTTTGCAGGATGCAGCGGCAGAAACACCCGGCCGAAACAAGCTGAGAATGTGGTCTGTGGCTCTGTTACGCCTACCTCAGTACCAGCAACCTTGGCAGTGTAACCACTGATGAAGTGGTACATAGCCTGTGCCTTGGTAAGCTTAGAAATAGGAGGCAGGATGCCAAAGGCATCGCAGGTAAGGAAGAATATATTCTTAGGATCGCCACCGTAAGATGGTTCCTTTGCATTCGGGATGTGGTGGATAGGATAGGCAGCACGAGTATTCTCGGTAACACTGCCATCGTGGTAGTCTACTTCTTTGCTATCCGCTTTGAACACGATGTTTTCCAGTATCGCGTTTGGCTTAATGGCTGCAAATATCTGTGGCTCTTTTTCAGCGCTCAGGTCTATCACCTTAGCATAGCAACCGCCTTCAAAATTGAAGACAGAACCATCGGCCCAGCCATGTTCGTCGTCACCTATCAGGGCGCGGTTAGGATCGGCGCTCAGGGTAGTTTTACCCGTGCCGCTCAGTCCGAAGAAAAGGGCTACATCGCCGCTCTTACCTTCATTGGCAGAGCAGTGCATACTCAGCACTTTGTGATCGTGGGGCAGAACGAAGTTCAGCACGCCAAAGATGCCTTTCTTCATTTCGCCTGTATATGCAGAACCACCTATCAGGATGATCCTGCGGGTAAAATTTACTATGGTAAAATTGCCCTGGCGTGTACCGTCTGCGTTAGGATCGGCCAGGAAGCTCGGAACCTGGAGAATCAACCAGTCAGGATTCTGAGAATTGATCTCTTCTGACGTAGGGCGGAGGAACAGGTCGTTGCAGAACAAGTTAGCCCATGGAGTTTCGTTCACCACGCGAATGTTCAGGCGGTACTTAGGATCGGCGCAGGCATAGGCGTCGCGTACCCAAACTTCCTTACCATCCAGGTAAGCACAAACCTTTTCGTACAGTTTGTCGAAAGCTGCAGGATCGAAAGGGATATTTACATCACCCCAATCCACACTGTCCTGAGTGATAGCGTCCTTAACCGTAAATTTGTCTTTAGGAGAGCGGCCGGTGAATTTTCCGGTGCTCACACACAAAGCTCCTGCATCGTTCAGTTCTCCCTGTCCCAGTTCGAGGGTCTTTTTTACCAGATCTTCAGGGGCGATATTCCAGTGAGCAATGCCTACGTTCAGCCCCAGGTCAGCCAGATTAGCCGAGGGGTTTTTCTTTCCAAATTCCTGCATAGAAGAATGTTTATACCAAAAATTTTAGACGGCAAAAATACTACAATCAAGCAATCAAGGGCATTAATTTTCGTCATTTACTATACTTTTTTTGGTTATTCACAAATAGTTGGAGCAGACTTAATGTTAATATAATATATGTCAGCCGGTGGGAGTGGTTTTTGGTTTCAGTGATAACAATTGCCACATGATGACCACCCAGAGCACTATAGGTGGGAAGGCCTTGATGACATAGGGGACAAAAAAGTTCTTCCGCAGTTCCGGCGGGAAGAGGTCGGTAGGAGTGAGACATGTGCCCACAAAAACGAACCATAATAATATAGTACGCCAGCGCACAGGCTGCTGCGAGAAATACCAGATAGCAATGCCGGCCACGGCTATTACAAAGGTTGGGGACTCGGCCTTATGATTGAAGATGATGACCCAGACCAGCAAATGGGCAAGGAAGAGGAGACGGAAGAGATCATTTTTATACAAAGACAGTCTTGCCAGGGGAGCAAAGAACAAGACGATCCCAGCCAGGGTGATTACGGTTTTGATACCCTCCATTCCGAACCAGGCGTGAAGCCAACCCATAACAGAGTAGCCGTAAGAGGTGGATTGGTCGCTGGCCATCATCCTCGCCCAGCTTTGGTATTGGGCTATCAGCACTTCGGGATCTATAACTACGAGCGGCACACAGGCAAAGATCACCGTCCAGAGGGCGGCATATAATAGAAAGCGCAGCTTGCCGGGGTAGAACAGGAAGAGGACGAAACCTATGGCGCCGTAAACCTTGATAAAAGTGCCGATGACCAGCCAGAGGGTGGCCCACTGCATTTTCCCCTTCCGCAGAAAGTGGTCTCCTAATATGATAGCGCCCGCTACCAGGCCATTGCTCTGAGAGTTCTGCAGGGAGCCCAGCATCTCCACGAATATAAAGAGCAGGATAAGGTTGCGGCTCCGGTTGCTCAAGGGCAGTGAGCGGATAGCAAAGAATAGGACCAGGGCATTCAGGCTGTTCCAGATGGCAAGGCCGGCGACATCAGGCAGGTAAGCCATAGAGCCCATAAAAAGGGCAAAAGCAGGGCTGTATTTATATAAGTCCCACTGCCGGTCGGGGTATAATATATATAGGTCGCGGTCGGCAATGAGGTTAAAGAAGGATTCTTTGAAGATTATATAGTTGTTGTAAAATGTATATGACTGTCCTCCCGGCACAAAAACGTGGTTGTTCCCCTGCCATATGAGATGGATACTCACTGCGAGGGCAGCGAGGAGGTAGAGGAGGAGGATGTTGCGCTCGCGGAGGAGTGCCTTAATGGCTTGCATGGCATAAATATACCGCTCACTTTTATTTATGGTGAGGAAAGATTAAAGTTATTGTCTATTTGTCGGCGTCCATTAGACGGCTACCAGAAACTTTATCAAATTTCTTTTATGGCGAAAATTCTACTGGCCCTTTTGTTATTCTCGGTAACAAGTTTTGCTCAACTAAATACGTTCTTCAAGAGCGGCACTGATGCAAAATTTGAAACTATAACACCGATTGATAGCGGTCGCTATATTGTAGGGGGCGGAAATTTTTTTCCGTCCGTTAGTATAATTGATACTACAGGTAGCATCTTAGCTCATTACGCCTATAATGGATTAGGTGGTCCGTTGGAATATTGTCGATTCTTTCCAACTACTGATACCGGGGGCTTACTGATAATGCATGACGGTAGTGCAAACAGCAGCATTGTAAAGGTTGACAAAAACCTGCAACCCCAGTGGAGCAAATCTATTGCAAATACCAAAATTGTACATGCGCAAGAAAACGTCGGCGGTGACATAATGTTATCAGGATTGAAAAATAACTCCGGCTTTGTCGCTAAGATTGATATTCAAGGTAATTTTCACTGGTCGCACGTTTATACTCATTCTCAACTGCCAGTTTGGTTTAATTCACTTACCGTTATTGATAGTACAGGTTACTTGTGCGTAGGTGTAGCTCATAATGATGTAATTCTGATGAGGATCGATACAGCAGGCGCCATTTTGTGGTCCAAAAAATTTATTGGTGTTGGGATGGCAACTAACACACTAAAGAATAGTATAGGCGTAATAGTATTTGCTGGGTGCTCGGTTGGGTTAAATGTAGATGTTATCAGGATCGATACTTCAGGAAATATTATCTCGAACACTAGCTACGATTTCTCCGAGACCGTTAATGACCTTTATACTCACAGTATTGCATCAACTTTAGATGGAGGCTATATTGTAACTGGCGCTAATACGAATGGCTTTATGGTCAAGACTGATAGTCTTGGAAGCATAATATGGAGTAAAAAGTATGGTGCGCTGGCAGACCATATTACTCAATCAGTTGAGCAAATTGATGGAGGTTACATAGCAGTTGGTTATACACACGTATACCTCGGAATTCACGCGGGTGACTTTTTGAGGACCGACACTGCTGGCAACGCCGGAGTATGTGACAGTATTTTTTCCCCTTCTCCTTTAAGTCCTTTAGTCGTTGCTGATACAATCCATATTGTTGCAAGTACTGTCAGTATTATACCAACACCAGTACAGATAACCAGGAGCAATTCGTTTCTGAGTTTCCAAGATACTTGCCAAACGCCATGGGGAAGCGTTGAGGAAGTATCGAAAGATGTCTATAGACTGTTTCCCAACCCCGCCCAAGATCACTTAGCCTTGAAATCCCATGAAGCAGTAGAGGAAATCCTGATCTACGACCAGCTTGGTCGAATTATCTTTAGGAAAACGATACAGTCAAAGGCCTCAACCATTGATGTTTCCCATCTTCTCCCGGGCGTTTATTTCTATAGAATCAGGTTCGAAAATGACGGTTTTGCCAACGGAAAGATCGTCATAGAGTAGATTTTATTATTATGCGTAAAAGCCTACTGATAAAAAAACCTTTTGAACTTTTTTATGAACTATAAACCCGTATCTTTGCCGCAAATTTCGGAGCAGTAATGAATTTTAAGCGTATTTTTTCCTTGTTTTTACTGGCTTTTTCCTTGTCTGGCATAGCTTTCAGCGCTGGCGCCCAACATGAAGAAGCAGCACACGGCGAAGCAGAGCATAAAGAAGAAAAAAAGGGTATCAACGTCTCCGAAGTAATATTTGGCCACATCTCCGATTCTCATGAATGGCATCTTTTTTCGCTGGAAGGTGAACATGGCCACCCGAAGCATGTGAGCATGCCCCTCCCCGTAATAGTTTACCATCCTGAAAAAGGGCTTTCATTTTTCTCATCCTCTAAATTCGGTCATTTCCATCCGCACGAAAAAGATGGTAAGATGATACAGGTTACCGAAAGCTACGAAGGTTATCACCTGGAGCTGGGCATGAAGGAAAAGCTGATATCCGATGACGGCGCTTCAATAATCGATTTTTCTATCACCAAGAATGTGCTTTCGATGCTGCTGGGTGTTGTTATACTATTAATGTTAATGACATCTGCGGCTAAGAAGTACAAAACAGCAGGTGCTCTGAAAGCGCCGAGCGGTTTCCAGAATGCACTGGAGGCAATCATTATCTTTATTCGCGATGAAGTAGCAAGGCCAAACCTGGGCTACAAGGCTATCAAGTTTATGCCGCTGCTGCTGACGATCTTCTTCTTTATCTGGATCAACAACCTGCTGGGTCTGCTGCCGGGCGGCGCTAACTTCACGGGTAATATAGCAGTAACAGCCTGCCTGGCTATCATATCCTTTATAGTGATGATGGTGAATGCCAATGGCCATTTCTGGAGTCACCTGCTGAACCCGCCAAACGTTCCGTTCCTTGTAAAGATCCTTTTAGTAATAATAGAAGTTCTTTCATTGTTCATTAAGCCGGTAGCATTGATGATACGTCTTTTCGCCAATATTATGGCGGGACACATCGTGATACTGAGCGTGATATCAATGATCTTCATTTTTGGTGCACTGAGTAAAGTAGCGGGTATCAGCTTTATACCGGTATCGCTTGCGTTCTCTGTATTCATGTTCATGCTGGAATTGCTGGTAGCAGCTATCCAGGCGTTCATCTTCGCTAACCTGACGGCAGTATTCATAGGCCAGGCTATAGAAGAAGGACACGGACATGACGACGGACAGCATTACGAGGTGTCAGAAAATGAGATAATAGCGTAGTTTTTTAATTTTTAAATACATATAACATGTCAGTGTTAAACACAATTATGTTAGCAATTGATGGTACTGCCGC
>CAMPKR010000169.1 GCA_946887345.1 uncultured Bacteroidota bacterium
GTATTATTATTAGATTAAAAACAGAAAAATGTAATAGTGACATTGAAAATTGTCTGCAAAATTACGAAAATATTGTATTCCAACGTTTACTTTGCAGCATTAAGGGCATATTTGATGGTCATATTCAAAAAAACAGAAGATTTACAGGTATACTTAAAGGACCAACGCAAGAATGGAAAAACCGTAGGATTCGTGCCCACCATGGGCGCACTGCATAATGGACACACTTCTCTGGTCGGGATATCACATACAGCAGGAGACTTGGTCGTATGTAGTATTTTCGTCAATCCAACCCAGTTTAATGACAAAGCAGACTTCGAAAAATACCCCATCAGCCTCGATGAAGACATTGCGCTCCTCCTCGCGGCCAACTGCGATGTGCTCTTTTTGCCTTCGGTAGCCGGGATGTACCCGAACGGAACTAAGGAAGGTTCCAATTATGACCTTGGCTATCTTGATACCGTTTTTGAAGCTGCTCATCGCCCGGGTCACTTCAAAGGAGTAGTGCAGATAGTTTCCAAATTGCTCGATGCTGTGGAGCCTGACAACCTCTATATGGGCCAGAAAGATTTCCAGCAGTGTATGGTCATCAAAAAAATGCTGGAGCTTGATGGTCGCAGCACCCAAATGCACATTTGCCCCACCCAACGTGAAGCTGACGGACTTGCAATGAGTTCTCGCAACCGTAGGCTAACAGAACCCCAACGTGCGCTCGCCGGCATCATTTATCAATGTCTCGTTTCTATCCAAACCAAAAAAGATAGTGGAAACTTTGAAGTGGTTCAGAAAGAATGCATCGATCTGCTGAAACATAAAGGCCTGGAGCCTGATTATGTTGCCCTTGCTAATGCTAAGGATCTGACCACACTCAATAATTACGATAGTTCGAAGGAAATGGTGGCGCTCATTGCCACGCGTGTAGGCAACAATCGACTTATCGATAATATGATCCTTCAGTAAATCTTTGCTTGTCTTTGCGTCCCCTTGGCGCTCTTTGCGTTTAAGCCTTTTCAAAAAGTGTAACTCAGCCCAAGTCCCTTATCACTCACGCAAAGCCCGTTAAGAGCCTTGTACCATTTCTTGTTCTTGCCCTGGTGAGCAGCATACATGGTACCGTCAAAGAGTAAAAGAAATACGCCCTGTATCAATATGGAATTACCAAAGCCTCTCCACACATCGGGCTTGGCTTCAGTCTTTGCATGTTCTCTCAGGAATACTCCGGTGCCGATGTACAGAAAATCCAAACCTCCGTTGATAAGAAACAATCGCTTGGTCGACTCATACCGTTGCAACATATCACTGCAATTACTTTCCCTCTTCATTTCCTTTCTTACTCCCGCCAGTCCCATCAATCCGATGCCCGCGTTAGTGATACCCCATATGGCATTCATTCCATGAAAGGCTTTCCAGTCTTTATTACCAGCTGTGAGGTATCCCGCAACACCCGTTATAGTATTTACGGCTCCCCAACCGGTAAGCACCTTCATCCCAACCCTGCTAGTTTCTATACGACCCAGATTCAGACTTTTCATTTCATCCTTGCTCACCTGTGAAAAAGCACTACCAGGTAACTGGCACGTAAACAGAAAAATAAAAAGCATTTTCATACAGTGTCCATTTTCACATTTCCACATCATCCCATTTCCACATTTTCATCATTACTCCACCTTCGTTACTTTCAGCATATTCGTCGGCAGATGTTCATGTATTGGCATGCTGCCGGTATTCACTACGACGTCACCGCTTTTCAGCAGGTCCTTTTCTTTCAGGAATGTTATTTGGTCTGCAATTATCTGGTCGATGCTTTCTTCTTTGTCGTAGAAGAAGGCCTGCACGCCCCAGCTAAGGCTTAGTTGATTCACCAGCGTATGCGTCTTGGTAAAGACATACAGCGGCGACCGCGGACGATAACTCGCCAGCATAAAACCCGTGTATCCCGACTGCGTCATGCCTATCAGTGCATGCGCGTTCAGGTCTTTGGCTATTTCACAGGCATTGTAGCACAGGGCGTCGCTCATAAATGAAGGTGAGTGCGGCTGTGGCACCAGGTTACGGTTATACACTATCTCTTCTTTTTCCACTTCATTAATGATGCTCACCATGGTGCGTATCACCAGTTCAGGATAAAGACCCGTTGCAGTCTCACCACTCAGCATCACGGCATCTGCTCCTTCCAGTACGGCATTGGCAACGTCCGTTATTTCGCTACGGTTCGGGCGTGTGCGGTCCAGCATGCTTTCCATCATCTGGGTAGCAATGATTACCGGTTTTGCTCTATGTATGCATTTGCGGATGATGTTTTTTTGTATCATCGGTATCTGCTCCAGCGGTAGCTCTACACCCAGGTCGCCGCGCGCTACCATCACCGCATCCGATGCCAGTATTATCTCGCGTATCTGTTCCATTGCCTCCGGCTTCTCTATCTTGGAGATGATCTTGGCACTGCTGTTCTTTCCTTTCAGTATCTCGCGCAGGTTCTTTACATCTTCTGGCTTACGAACGAATGACAACGCCAGCCAGTCTATCCCTTGCGAGATAATAAAGTCAAGGTCTGTAAGGTCTTTCTCTGTCAGCGATGGCAAGGATATTTTAGTGTCAGGAAGGTTCACTCCTTTGCGCGGATAAAGTATACCATCATTCAGCACCTGCACTTTTACTTTATGGTCGCTGGTTATCTCCGTTATCAGCACTTCTATCTTGCCATCGTCTATCAGTATCTTTTCCCCTATGCGCACGTCTTTATAAAAGTCAGGGTACGACATATATACTCCTTCTTTGGTGCCTGGCCTCTTTTCGTTGGTGAAGAATACTTCATCTCCCTTCAGCAGGGCCAATGAGCCCCCTTCTATATCTCCCACCCGCAGCTTAGGGCCTTGCAGGTCTGCCAGGATGGCTATGTTAAATGGAAAACTATCGTTGATGCGGCGTATGTGAGCTATCACATCTGCATGCTGCTCATGGGTACCGTGTGAAAAATTCAACCTGAAAACATTTACTCCTTCCTCTACCAGGGCCAGCAGTTTTTCATAAGTATTACATGCCGGTCCTACTGTCGCAATGATCTTCGTCTTGTGTAACATATCCTGTTTCATGCTAACAAATTTATGCCTTGCAGCCTGCATATTATAGAGCCACAATTAATAAATCAGCAATTCTCTCAAGCGTTAAAGTCTTCTTAATGCCTGTAGAGCTGGCACAGAATTTTAAATATATACCATATGATACACTTTTACCACGGGGGTGGGGTGTAGCATGAGCTTCTGATGTTGGGGCGCCTGGCCGTGCCTTGGGAATCGGGCAAATGTGAAACCCTGCCCTCTTTATTATTCTGCCTTTGCTATAATAAAGAGGCCGCAGAACTGATGTTCCGCGGCTTCTTTTGATGTTGGGTGCAGTTTGGCCGCACGAACTTATACGTTCAAAAATTCTGCCAACAATGAATTATTTAATATTTTTTATCGTTTATAGGTCCTGTTAGGACGTTTTTTCTTCGGAGCATACTTGCGCAGGCTGTCGTCATGGTAATCTCTGCCATAGGCGGCTACTAGCACAAGACCGATTGCAACAAGGATAACAATAGAGGTAGTGGTCATTTTAAGTCGTATTTACTTGCAAATATTATGTTCGAAATCCAACTTTCTGCGGTTTCCGGTGTCCTTTAACCCGCGTTTTACATTTGGTTAACAGGGTAATAACATCCGGAATTATTTCTGGTAGAGTTATCGGTTCAGTTTTTATATTATCTCATCAAAGCTTCTGCTATGAAACGATATTGTTTACTTGCTACGGCGGCATTTTTGTTCATATTCTGTCCCAACCTTTACGCACAGAATAAAATCGAATCCGATCGTGCCGATGAAGCCGAGGGTGCCAAAACCTTAGGCATGGGTCGCATGCAGGCCGAAGCCGGTGTTTATATAGTTGACTACAATAGTGGACCTTCATCTGTAGTCGGAGAATTCTCACTGCACTATGGCATGCTGAAAAATCTGAATCTTATCGCGATAGTGCAGGAAGGAAGAGAACGTGTCCGCTTTATGAACGAAACATCGCAGGCTTTTCTTCCCCTTGCCCTGGGTGCCAAGCTGGCTGTCTTAAAGGAAACAGATCGGTTGCCTGCGGTTAGCGCGTCTGCTTATCTGGGATTACCGTTCAATGCTCGCACCGAGGCTGAAGCAGTTCATTGGTCTAAAGCCTTCAATCTTATCATCGAGAAGGAGGTCTTTAAAAAAAAATGGAATGTGCTGGTCAATGCCGGCTTGCAGCAACCTGTTAATTCAAAGCAATACCAGGTGCAGACTGTGGAGGTGATAGGCTACTACGGATTCGAAAAGTTTGCATTAATGGCTCAGCATTTCGCTACCTACGATGTGGATGATGAACCTCAGAATAATGTAGGCCTGGGCCTATCTTATTTTTTCACCAATGATATCCAGCTCGATATTTCAGGTTCTTCTACCGTAGGTAGTACCATGCCTAATAAATGTCTTTCTACGGGTCTGGCTGTCCGTCTCTAAAGCTTTGTGTATGTCCGCTTCAAGAACCATGTCAGCAGCAGTTCTCGGCACCTCGGCCATGACGTTATACAGCTATTTTCTTTCGGGAACAAAGAACAGGAATTTTCGAGAGCCTGAAAATCTGAGTATTTTACTAAGAAGGACTGCACCGGTAGGGGAGAGGGAAGCTGAAGCAATTTGCTGGACGGCTCATTATACCGTAGGCCTGCTGTTTGTACTTGTCTACGAAGAGTTATATGCAAGTACACAGCTCCGCCCCGGTATCAGGTCAGGTTTAACCCTCGGTTTCTTCACCGGCTTGTTTGCCATCCTGGTATGGAAAATGGTCTTTGATCTTCATCCGCGACCACCTCAGAAGGATTTCAAAAAATACTACGGTCAGCTACTGGTTGCGCACATCATTTTTGGACTTGTTTCAACTATGGTTTATAAAAATGGCAGGACTAATCGCCCTGCCATCACCTAGCCGAGGTTGTGGATATGTTTTGCTGCGCTTTGTTTTCTTCAAGCCTTATCTTGCCACGACTAATTACGTACTCATGTCATACTGCGCCGCAATAATAACAATGTCCGATGAGAAAAAAGCCATACACAAGCCCTACCACGATCAGGCTTACGGGTTTCCCATCCACGACGATAACGAACTCTTCTGCCGGCTCATCCTCGAGATCAACCAGGCAGGCCTCAGCTGGGAAACGATCTTGAAGAAAGAGGCAACATTCCGCAAGGCCTACTCCAATTTCAACATCAAAAAAGTTGCAGCCTACAGAGAGAAAGATATCGAACGCCTCATGGCCGATCCAGGTATCATCCGCAACAACCTGAAGATAAATGCCGCAATAGAGAACGCTAAGACCATCCTGCAATTACAGAAGGAATTCGGCTCTTTCGAGAAATGGCTCGAACATCACCACCCTAAGACCAAAGAAGAATGGGTGAAGCTATTCAAAAGGACGTTCCGCTTCACCGGTGGCGAGATAGTCAATGAATTCCTGATGTCCATTGGCTACCTCCCTGGTGCACATAGTGCCGACTGTAAAGTGTATAAGAAAGTGATGAAGGAAAAGCCGATGTGGGCCATCCCGCAGCCGTCATTGCGAGCCGCAAAATGGGCTGACGCTGATGGATTGAACCGCAGTTGATGCGGCGTGGCAATCTCACGTTGCGTTCTTGCGAAAGCCACCGACAGGCCCAAACTGTCACCTACTGAGAGTGATAGCGATGCCTACCAAACAGTTCAATCCAGCTACAACAACAAAAAAAAGCCCCCGCAATCGCGGAGGCTTTGCACTCTGTATAAA
>CAMPKR010000170.1 GCA_946887345.1 uncultured Bacteroidota bacterium
GCGTTGTATAAAGGACTGGATTCTCTTTCGTCAGGCGAGTTTGATGCCTTTTTTATTTCTGTTCAATTCTTAGTCTTTTCTATTCTTTTTACCGCGGGTTGGGTGATTGGCTGGGGTTTTACGCGGCTGAGATACTGGGCAGTGCTTATGGCTTTTGCTTTCCTATGCGCCTGTATTTATTTGATAGCCAAGTCGGATGCGGACACAGTTGAGGGCCTGCTGCGAACCTTCCTCCCTGCCCTGCTCTACTCCGTGTATATCATCTTCACATCAGAACAGATATATAATTATAAAGACAAGTCGCAAAAGTTCTGGTGGTACCTGGGCAGGCGCCTGGTTTTCTTCGGGATACTTTCTGCGCTGATGCTAGCAGGACTGGTGTATGTTTTTGAAAAGGAAATAGAAGCAACAGTAGCCAACTATGGCGGCGCGGGCAAGGCTGGCGAAAACAGCATGCTGAAGCAGAACAAAAAGAACCGCTTTGACCTGAAAGACTATACCAGCCTGGCCGGAGCCCTTGGCAGAAGCAATGAACTACTATTCTGTGCACACATAGATAATTTCTTTCCCGGCACAGATATACCGAACCCACTTTACCTGACCGCATTTTACTTTACGAAGTTTGATACGCTGACAGAAACATTTGAAAGGGATTCCATCATACCATTCAATGACCTCTTTGAACCCGACCCGGCCAGCGTGCCACTATTCGGCACCAAGACAGACTCTTCGGTAATAAGGAACAGCCTAGGCACAAAGCTGAGGCGGTCGATAGATATAGAAGTTTATTGCGCGAAGCTTTCCGAAAACACCTACCTGGCACCTAACGTAGGCTATTTCCTTCAACCGATAACGATAGAAAAGGATTTCCGCGACCAGTTCACGTCGGCCTTCAGGGCAAAGAGTTATATATCTGAGCTGAATAGTGCCTACTTCGTTTATAACGCCCCAGATCCGCAAATACAAAAGTTCCAGGAGCAGCGCTTTGATGTGCTGCGCACCATTACCAACTACAACGGGCAGGACGAGAAATTCATGGACTACTATACCTATATGCCATCGGACGCCAAGTTCAGAGCGATAGGTGATCTTGCCAGGAAAGTAACCGCCAATGCAAAGACCCCGGTAGACAAGGTGATAGCGATACGTGATTACTTCCTGTCGAAAGATGAAGCAGGTAATCCCCTGTATCAATATACCGACAACCCGGGCATACCCGATATACCAAGTGCCTCCAAGCTGCAGTACTTCCTGTTCGACAACCATAAAGGATACTGCGCCTATTTTGCAGGCGCTACCCTCTTTATGCTGCGTTCACTGGGCATACCCAGCCGCATAACGGTGGGCTTTATGACCGTGGACCGCAGTGCCAAGAATAAGGGTTGGTACTGGTACTATGCTGACCAGGCACATGCCTGGGTACAGGTATACTTCCCGGGCTATGGCTGGATGGATTTTGACACTACGGTTGGCAACGAAGAAGGGCAAGAAAGTCCTGCACCCGATGGCACGCCGCCTATGCAACCACCTAAGGCCTGGCTGGCACTGGAAGGCGTGATACGCGATATAGATACCCTGAAGAAACTAATGCGCATGGATGTGAACCGTATGGTATTCCATGACAAGGAATACACACCACAACAACCGGTAGCAGTGAGCCTTGATATAAAGATCGCGACGATAAGGCAAGACAGCATAGAAGTGCCACTGGCTGTAGTAAAAAAAGGCGATGCGGCAACAGCAGTTTCATATGCTGACGCCTTCAGAAGGATGGAGGCAAGGAAAGGTGAGTCTGCGGAATCGATACTAAAGCGTTCTCCTGATCCTGCGCCGGTAGATGAAGTGTACCTGAAACGCAAAGACGTGACAAAAAAGAAAGACCAGAAGACACAGGCACAGGAAGAAGAACCAGTATCTGCCAAAAATATCCTGCTCGGTGCATTATTCATTTTCCTTGGAGTTATCTTACTATTCCTGCTGATGCCAAGACTGATAATGCTTTATTACCAGTTTAGGGTTAACGGGGCCAACCTTGCAAAAGACAAAGCATATTGGGTATATAGAGCTGCATCCTTCTACCTGAACCAGATAGGTATACCACGTGGCGACAGAACACCTATGCAGTATGCAACGCAGGTAGTGGACGTGACGCTCGGCGACAGGCAATTTGCATCCTTTATGAATGCATACCTTAAACAGAAATATGCAAAGCAAGCGCTGAGTCCGCAGGAGCAGGTGACAGTAACCGAGTTTCTTGGCAAGATCATAAAATCGGCTAAGAGAACCATACCAGCAAGGGTAAGGATAGCAGGCTTCCTGAATCCGATGCGCGCTATCAGTTTCTTTGTGGTGCCTGAAAACGAAAAGCAGGAGTAGATATAAGCTTAATAGATAAATTGAGTACCTAATATTTAGAGTCCTCAGCCCGTTAATTTTTATAGTTTTGCACTAATGGTACAAATGGCGCAACAAGAGACCCATAAAGGCATGAAACGTTCCGTCCGCCTACTTTGGCGGACATTCTGGGCAGGGGTTATCATATTCAACCTGCTGATAATAATGATCAACCTGGGCTGGCTGGGTTATATGCCGTCGATGAGCGAACTTGAAAACCCCAGCAGCGCGCTTGCCTCTGACATTTATGCGTCCAAAGGCGATAAAGATGATTTGCTCATAGGCCGTTATTATATCCAGGACCGCTCCACTTCCAAATATGAAGAGATATCCCCTAATGTCTTCAATGCACTGATAGCTACAGAGGATGCCCGCTTTTACGAACACTCCGGCATAGACCCTGTGGCGACTGCCGCTATCCCCTTCTATGTGCTGACAGGAAAAAGGCGCGGTTCATCTACCATTACACAACAACTGGCCAAGAACCTTTTTCCGCGAAAGAACGAGAACATTATTACCATACCGTTTATAAAACTAAAGGAATGGGTGATGGCTGTGAAGCTGGAAAGAAACCTGACCAAAAACGAGATCATCACACTCTACCTCAACACTGTTCCTTTTAGTGATAACGTTTATGGTATACGAAATGCCTCACTTACTTTCTTCAACAAAACACCAGATAAAGTATCGGTAGATGAGGCAGCGGTACTGGTGGGTATGCTGAAAGCCAATACTTACTACAACCCCCGCCGCAATCCCGAAAGAGCAACCGAAAGGCGAAACCTTATATTTGACCTGATGGCTGAAAATGGCTACCTGAAAAGCTCAGAAGTGGGTGATCTGAAGAAAAAACCAATTAAGCTCGATTATCATAAACTGGATTACCACGAAGGGTTGGCACCCTACTTCAGGCAGGTGGTGGAGCAGGAAGTGAAGAGAGTTTGCAGAGAGCTAAAAAAATCGGACGGCGAACCGTATAATATTTATAAAGACGGCCTGAAAATATATACTACCCTGGATGTGGACATGCAGCGCTATGCAGAAGAGGCACTGGAAGAGCATATGGCAGCACTGCAAAAGGAATTTATTGCCCAGCCCAGCTACGCCAACTGGGCAGTATGGGGCAAATACAACAACATCCTGATGACGGCCGTACGCGGTTCGGGCCGTTACCAGTCGCTGAAAGAAATGGGCATGAAGGAAAAAGAGATCATGGCCGAGTTCAAAAAGAAAGTAAAGATGAAAGTCTTTGCCTGGAACAAGCAGAGAAGTAAGGATACTACAATGAGCCCGCTTGATTCCATCAAGTATACCAGGCTCTTTCTGCAAGCAGGGTTTATAGCAATGGACCCCTCCTCAGGCTACGTAAAAGCATGGGTGGGTGGTATAGATCACAACTTCTTCCAGTACGATCACGTAAATGCAGATGCGCGAAGGCAGGTAGGATCAACCATCAAGCCACTGCTG
This sequence comes from uncultured Bacteroidota bacterium, assembly GCA_946887345.1. The sequence goes on from CAMPKR010000170.1 coordinate 3,862, forward strand.
TACACGCTAGCCATAGACAATGGATTCTCGCCTTGCGGTATGGTGGAGACGACCCCACAGGAATTCCCGGGCCTGATGAAAGGCGCCTATGATGCCGGGGGTGGTAAAAAAGGACCGTTTATATCGATGAAATCCGCGCTTGCAGGCTCTATCAACAATGCTGCCCTATATATATTAAAGCAAGTAGGGGTAAATGCCTTTGTTGACTTCGTACACAAGTGCGGAATTAGTTCTAAAATAGACCCCTACCCTTCAGCGGCCCTGGGTGTATCAGACATATCACTTTATGAAATGCTGTGGGCTTATACCATGTTCCCAAACCAGGGCATTAATACGAGGCCAATCTTCATTACCCGCATAGAAGACAAGAACGGAACACTGATAAAGAACTTTGCACCGGAATCGAAAGAACTGATCAACCCCTGTACTGCGCACCGAATGGTGAAGATGATGCAGGGCGTTATAGACTTTGGTACCGGTAAGCGCATGCGTTACCGCTATAACATAAAAGGCGACATAGCCGGCAAAACGGGTACTACGAACAAACAGGCCGATGCCTGGTTTATAGGGTACACCCCCCAGATTCTTTGCGGCTCGTGGGTGGGCTGCGACGACCGTGTCTTCCGCTTCGGCAGTGAACGCCTGGGCCAGGGTGCTGCGGCTGCCCTGCCTATATGGGCCTACTTCATGCGCCGTGTATATGCCGATGGCAAGCTGGGCTACAGCGCCAATGCAAAGTTCATAGCTCCTGAAGCCTGCGATGACTGCACTGTAGTAGACCTGGTAAGCCAGGACAGGAGTTCTACTTATGGAAGTGGCAATGGCACCATAGAAGAAACAGAAGAGCCAATAGAAGAAGTACCCGATAGCGAGTGGGAAGAATAACATGGGCGAAAAAGGAAAAATAATAAATGACCCGGTCTATGGCTTTATCAGCTTTCCTGAGCCGGAGCTCATGCAGCTAATAGAACATCCCTGGTTTCAAAGACTGAGAAATATAAGGCAGATGGGTATGGCCTACCTGGTATACCCCGGCGCCGTTCACACCCGTTTTCATCACTCCCTGGGCGCTTGTCACCTGATGAGTATTGCGCTTGACCAGCTAAAGCAAAAAGGAGTAAAATTTACCGAAGAAGAATGTGTAGCTGCGCGTATAGCCATCCTGCTGCACGACGTTGGCCACGGGCCTTTCTCCCATGCACTGGAAAATACGCTTGTAGAGGGCATTCCTCACGAAACTATTTCGAGGTTCATTATGAAGAACCTTCAGAAAGAACAAGGCGGTATCTTCGAGATAGCGCTGCAGATCTTCAGCAATGCCTACCCGACCAAGCAATACCTTCAGCAGCTAGTCTCCAGCCAGCTGGATGTGGACCGTATGGACTACCTGAACCGTGATAGCTTTTATACGGGCGTATCGGAAGGAGTTATTGGTTATGATCGTATCCTCCAGATGCTGACAGTCCGGAACGAGGAATTAATGGTGGAGGAAAAAGCCGTTCACTCAGTAGAAAAATTCATCATAGCCCGCCGCCTTATGTACTGGCAGGTGTACCTGCACAAGACAGTGGTGGGTGCTGAGCAGCTGATTATAAACATCCTGAAAAGGGCCAAAGAAATAGCCCAGAACGGCGGCGATCTTTTTGCCACACCTGCGCTGAGATACTTTCTATACCACTCAGTAACAGTCAGTGACTTCCAGGACCCTGACATACTGAAGCTATTCTGCGAGCTGGATGATACCGACGTGCTCTCCTCTATAAAAGTATGGCAATCGCATAAGGACAGGATATTATCTGAATTATGCAAGATGCTGGTTAATAGAAATTTATACAAGATCACTTTAAGTTCTAAACCAATTCCAGAGATAGAAGAGGAAGCAGTTAGAAGAACTCTTTCGAAGACAGGAATCAACGAAAGAGATCTGCACTATTTTGTGGGGAAAGGCTCTACTT
>CAMPKR010000171.1 GCA_946887345.1 uncultured Bacteroidota bacterium
AACGGTAATATTTATAAGAAAGAGGGTCCCGTGGGCGATGGTAAGAAATGGATCAGTTCCGTCTACCATGAGAATGGAAAGCCAAGATATATTGCCTATTCTGACCCGCCTAAACGTAATAACGAAGGCAAACTGGAGAGGCCAGTTTGGAATGGACCGTTAAAAACGTTCAACAAAGCAGGTGTCATGTTGGATGAGGGAGTTTTAGAAAAGGGATTGCATGCAGGTCATTGGAAATATTATTATGAGGATGGCAAACTGAGAATGGAGGGAGAATTTACGGAAGGCAAGAAAACCGGTATATGGAAAATTTACTATCCCAACAAAAGGATAAAAGCGTCCGGAACATATGACAAAGGCGACAAACTATTGGACTGGAAGTATTTTGATGAGCTCGGGGCGCAAGTATCACCCAACCCTGCATTGATCAAAGAGGATGAGGACTGGTTTACTTATACCGGCGTAAAAAATTAGAACAGCAACTACCTTTTTCTGGCAAAGGGAATATTCTATGAATATAAATATTCACATTTGGTCTTTTAGCAATGCAAATCGTAGGTCAAAGCTTAAATTTGCGCTATGCAGCAAATATTGAGTGGGCTGAATGAACAGCAAAGGGTGGCAGTGGAGCATATAGACGGGCCGCTGATGATAGTGGCAGGTGCAGGCAGCGGCAAGACTAAGGTGCTGACCACCCGCATAGCCTACCTGATGAATAAAGGTGTGGATTCCTTCAATATACTGGCCCTGACCTTTACCAATAAGGCTGCTGCTGAGATGAAGGAGCGGGTGGAGCATATATTGGGCAACCACGAGGCCCGTAACCTGTATATAGGTACTTTCCACTCTGTATTTGCAAGGATACTGAGGGCAGAAGCGGGTAAGATAGGCTATCCCAACAATTTCACCATTTACGATACGGACGATGCCAAGGGCATCATTAAGGATATCGTGAAAGATATGAACCTGGACGATAAGCACTACAAGCCGTCGTATGTATACAACCGCATCTCTGCTGCCAAGAACAGCCTGTACGGTCCCGTAGCCTACATGCAGGACCAGCATATACAAACAGAGGATGCAAGAAGCAACCGCCCGCTGATAGGGGAAATATATGCGCGTTATGCCAAGCGCTGCTTCCGCAACGGTGCTATGGACTTTGATGACCTGCTCTTTAAAATGCATGAGCTGCTGCACACCATCCCCGATGTGCTGGCCAAATACCAGCACCGGTTTAAATATGTGCTGATAGATGAGTACCAGGATACCAATGCTGCCCAGTATGCCATCATTAAGATGCTGGGTGCAGTTCACGAAAATATTTGCGTAGTGGGTGATGATGCACAGAGCATCTACTCCTTCCGCGGGGCTACGGTGCAGAACATACTCCAGTTCCAGGACGATTATGAAGATGTGCGCATTGTAAAGCTGGAGCAGAACTACCGCAGTACGCAAAGCATACTGGAAGTAGCCAACAACGTAATAGGCAACAATAAAAACCAGATACCCAAAGAACTCTGGACCAGCAATGACCTGGGCGAGAAGATAGTTCTCGTCAGGACGATGACCGATAATGATGAAGGCCGCTTTGTGGCCGATGCAATAACCGAGCAGAAGTTACGTAATCACTATCGCAACAGGGATTTCGTGGTGCTGTATAGAACCAATGCACAGAGCCGGTCCTTTGAAGAAAGCCTGAGGAGGATGAATATCCCGTACAAACTGGTGGGTGGCGTATCGTTCTACCAGCGCAAAGAAGTAAAGGACTTTCTTGCCTACCTGCGCGTGATAGTGAACCCGCAGGATGAAGAAAACCTGAAACGCATCATCAACTATCCCGCACGTGGCATAGGAAAAACCAGTATAGATAAGATAGTAGTAAAAGCAAATGAGCTGGATACCAGTTTCTGGAAGATAATAGAAGAGCCGGGTCTGTCGGGCATACGCGGCACGGGCGCAAATAGTATTGAGAACTTCGTGATGATGATCCGTCACTTCCAGACGATGCTGGAAAAGCAGAATGCCTATGATGTGGCTTTTGCTGTTGGCAAGCATACGGGTCTTGTAGCGGAACTATACAATGATAAAAGCGTAGAAGGCCTGGCGCGATATGAGAACGTGCAGGAACTACTCAACTCTATAAAGGAATTTACTGAAACACCGGATGAAGAGGGCGAACTGCACGATAAAAGCCTGGGTAGCTACCTGCAACAGATAACACTGCTGACAGATGCTGACCAGGACAAAGACGAGAACGCAGATGCGGTAAAGCTGATGACGATACATGCTGCCAAGGGACTGGAATTCCCTTGCGTGTTTACCGTGGGGTTGGAAGAGAATCTTTTCCCAAGCTCTATGAGTATGTATGACCGCGCCGACCTGGAAGAAGAGCGCCGCCTTTTCTACGTGGCCATTACAAGGGCCAAGACAAGGCTTTGGGTGACCTATGCCAATAGCCGCTACCGCTTTGGCAACCTGGTGCAGAATGAGCCGAGCCGCTTTGTAGATGAGATACCGGAAAAATATCTTGACCGCACCTTTACAGGCTCCAGCCACAAAGCCGTGGGCTCAGTGAATACAGGGGGCACCTTCGGAAACCTGATGAACCGTGGCGGACTGGACAAAGTTCCATCGCTAAAAAAGCTGGCTGACAAACTGAACCAAAAAGCACCCCCGGCCCATCAGCCCAGCGCGGACTTTAGAGCAGATGACCCGATGACGATGGAAATAGGTATGCAGGTGGAACACCAGAAGTTTGGTTTTGGTACTATCAAGACACTGGAAGGTGGTGCGAATAACCGCATAGCCGCAATAGACTTCGGTGGCGGACATGGAACGAAAAAGATAATGTTGAATTTTGCGAAACTGAGGATAGTTAGAAGCTGACTTTAACCGCAAAGGCCGCTAAGGATCGGTAAGTGCCGCAAAGATATATTTAGTGCTTTGCGTTTCTCCGCGTTGCTTTGCGCACTTTGCGGTTTACTTTTATCCCCGATTGAAAAATAAACTACTCATACCATTTCGCCTTTTGAAGGAGGCTGCTGTGCAACTAACAAAGCACGACCCGCTCCGTATGGCGGGAGCTACCGCTTTCTTTACCACCTTTGCGCTGCCGGCGATCCTGATCATACTCTTTACTGTGTCGAGGCTTTTTATGGGGCAGGGAATATTGGCGCCTGCGCTGAGGACGGAACTCTCCGATACTATTGGTCCCGAGGCCGTAGAGCAGGTAGTTAATATTGCCCGCGCCATGCGTAACCTCACCGACAACCCTGTTTTTGCAGCGGGAGGTTTTATCTTTCTCATGTTTGTTGCTACCACCTTGTTCAATGTTATCAGCTCCTCGGTGAACGAGATATGGTCGCTGAAGGCAACAACACCGCTGAGATTTAAGGGCACGATGGTGGCTCGTTTACGTTCGCTCATTATCATACTGGTGATAGGCCTGCTGCTTCTGCTCAACCTGAGCTTCGAAGCTATACGCGCCTTTATTGGCCAGTTTATCAATGCGGTCCCCGACTGGGTATCTATCGTTTTTCGTTCGGCCTTGAATGATGCTATTTCTTTTGTACTCATTACTGTCTGGTTCGGAATAGTGTTTCGTTATCTTTCTCTGGGCAGGCCTCGCTGGAAAATAGCCTTTACAGGAGCCTTTGTTACCAGTATACTGTTTTCCATAGGCAAGTTGATACTTCGGGCACTGCTGGACATTAGTAACCTCAATACCATCTTCGGTACATCTGCTATCATTGTGTTCCTGCTGCTTTTCGTGTTCTATTCCTCCCTGATACTTTACTTCGGAGCCTCCTTTACCGATGTATACGCCCGCCATGTGCATAAGCCCATCAGGCCCCTGCCACATGCCAGTTATTATGTGCGCGAGGAGGTAGTAACCGAAGAAAGCAGGCTCTAGCGATAGAATTCCGCTCATTTTTGCTATTTTCATGGCTGCAAATTCTGATATGAGGTCTGCAATAATCTACACCGTACTGGTCATGTTAATGGCGCCTGCTGCTTTCTCCTGCAAGAAGAAGGCAACGGAAGCACCTGTAGAGGTAACGACTGACAGTCTCTATTTGCACGCCATAGTCGATAGCCTGACTTTTACATCTTCGGCTACTGAGGGTACTTATTCGGGACAATCATCTTACTGGGTATCTACCAAAGCTTATTTGAATATAGTGGCAAGAACAGGACCTGACAGCACGGACGGCACCATATCGCTTCGCTTAGATGATTTCCCTCACCAGGTAGGCGAATACATTATATCTCCTGCAACGGGCAACAAGGCATCCTATGCCAAAAATGATAAAAAGGTAGAAACGGCAGACAGCGGCAAGATCACTATTACAGCAATAGGGCAATCCGTAAAAGGGACTTTTTATTTCTATACCGAGCACCACGTTATTAAAGGCGGAACCTTCAGCGCTCAGTAATTTCACCAATATTTATAATGGCTACCATTCGCCCGCATAGTCCAGCGGCACTGCGGTGTGTGCTTCCAGGTAATCATATTTCAGCCGGATGATCTGCCTTACGTGCAGGTAATCGTGTGCCAGCCAATTGGTGAAGATCAGTTCTGCTGATACGGGGCCAACCTTAGGGTGCTGGTAGAATAGCTGCCAGTCAGGATTTTGCAATGACTGCAGCCATTCAATACTTTTTTCCCTTTCTGCCACGAATTTTGCGGTCATCTCGTCGTAATTCTGCCCTATATATTTTCTTTCTGTTACCCATGCAACGGGGTCAATCTTGGGCATCTCTTTTTCAGGAGTGTTAAGAATGTGCGCTACTCGGGCGCGGAAATCCTCGCGCTCTTCATCATAGAGGTGACATATTACCTCCAGCAGGCACCATTTTCCGGGAGCCTGGCTCCATCTGATCTGCGGCTCGCTGAGGCCTGAGAACAGGTCGCGGAAGACGTCCTTGTTTCGCGACAGTTCAGAAATTATGTGATCGTATTGCATAAGTATAAAAATTGAAGACCCGCTATTTCTTTTCTTCCTTGTCCATAAAGAAGTAATCCATAAAAACCCATTTTTCACAAGGCTCCGGCACCATGGAAGGGTCGAAAGTTTGTTTTGATATCCATTCGGTCATTTTTTCTTTCAGTCCGTTAAGAACCTGGTCGTAGTCCCCTGCAAAGTAATGGTGGAGATCGCCTTTGCCATTCTTATCTATCGCTACCTCGATATGTACATCCATGCGGCACGACTTGCAGTTCTCTTTTGACCTGGAACCAAATTCTGCAGCTATTGCCTCGCCGAAACCAAGCCCGTTGCTCAGTTTGGGCACCTGGAAAGAAGGCGGATAGTTGATGGCTATGGTCTGTACTTTTGGTTGAGGCACATTGGCTTTAAAACGTCTGAGAACCGGAGAGTCGGGCTCAAGTGACACCAGGCTGCCGGTCTTTACATCAATGATGGCCGCTTTTTTTTCTACCGTTAATACATACAAGGTGTCGTTGTGCATAAAGATGCGTTTGTGCCAGACTGCTGAGCCCGGATAATCACCAAAAGCAAGGCCCCAGCTAAGACCTGCAGTATCTACCAGCTGGGCAACATTTATTTCCTTGTATGGTTTGCCGTCTTTTCGAATGACAATGAGGGGAGTGCCGGCAGACTGCCCCCTAAGTAAGCGTACTGTCGGGGACGCAAGATATCTGCCATCATTGGAAAGGTAGCCGGGTTTGGTGGCAACATGATCTGGCTTTCTTTTGGTATCGCTGCTGTCACAGCATTGATGAGCGCATTTTCGTATGCAGAGCTCAGCAGCATGTTCCCTAAAAAA
>CAMPKR010000172.1 GCA_946887345.1 uncultured Bacteroidota bacterium
AATAATAAAAAGGCTCAATTGTGACACTTTCGATCACGGGACTGTCAGGAATAAATTCCTTCTGAACTTTTTCCCGATTTTGAAAAGCAAGTTTCCAGCGCGGCCATAGTTTCGCGGCTTCAAAGGAATATCCACTATATGCATAAGAAACTTGTACTTTCACTCGCGGCAGCCACTTTGCTGTTCGCATCATGTAAAAAAGATCCAGTAGAACCAGTAACTCCACCGACTCCGATGGAGATACCCTACGACGGTTTAACATCTACTACCAGCTATATTACCACCTTCAAAGGCGACGACGGAAATACGTCGGTAGATTTTTCGGGTCAATCCACCCGCATAGCAATGCTGAAGGAACTGGATGCTCATATGAAATCGTGGACAACCGGTACTGTAGATGCGAACAAGCTGAAGAATATGTTCGCTAATACGAACAGTCCGTTCGCAAATGCTGACCTGAACGCTGCCACAGACAAGACGATCATCTCCAAAACAGCAGTTTCTTTCTCGGCTGTAGACGCTGAGACTGAGCGCAACCGCTTTAAATCATTCTTTGATGCACAGGCAACAGCCAGCTTATCCCGCCTTGATTCTGCTTATGAGGGTCATGCCGGTAAACTGGGCAACTACCTGGTAAACGAAAAAGGCTTTGAATATGCACAATTCGTTCAAAAAGGAATGATGGGTGCGCTGATGCTGGACCAGATAAGCAATGTGTACCTGGGTACAGACAAACAAGCAGCTGACAACTCTGTTATCGTTAGCGGCAAGAACTATACACAACTGGAACACCACTGGGATGAAGCTTATGGCTACCTGACATCGAACGCGTACTTTCCGATGAAGGACCCCAATGACGCAACCAAGTGGCTGGAATCCTTCCTGGGTAGCTATGTGCGCCAGGTGGGCGATCCGACACTGGTATATATGGCTTTCCTGAAAGGCCGTGCTGCTATCGTGAACAAAGACGATGCTACGCGCAATGCGCAGATAGAATATATCCGCACTACACTGGAAAAAGCAGTAGCAACTATTTGTATCAGCTACCTGAACAAGGCAAACGACGCTACTACTAATGCTGCACGTTTCCACGCACTGAGTGAAGCAACAGGATTCCTGTACTCACTGCGCTTCGCTTACAATGCAAAAGTAAACGCTACGAAGTCGAACCAACTGATGGATCAACTCATGAATAAGCCAGGTGGCTTCTGGGATCTGACAATTGCTGATATTGATGCAGTTCGTGAGGAAATAGCTACGGCAACAGGTATTGATAAGGAAACTTATGTTAACCACTAATAGTAAAGAAGAATAGACTATACGCGGAAGCGGCTGCCTGAAACAGCCGCTTCCGCCACAAAAAAGAACAGGATGAAAAAGGGCTTGAAAATAGCGGGATTGGCCGCGATTTGTGCTGTTTTGGTGCTTGTTGCCTGTAAAAAGAAAACAACAGACCCAAATGCGAACAATAATAGCTATGACCGTGGCGCTATGCTGGCAAATTATGCAGACAACTATATAGTGCCTGCCTATACGCAGATGAGTAATGTTCTGAATGTACTTAAGACAAATACTGATACATTTGCAGCTGCGCCTGATGCAGCAAAACTATCTTCGCTGCAAGCGACATGGCAGACAGCATACAAGATATGGCAGCATGTAGAAATGTTTGAATTCGGGCCGGACCAGGCAACTGCGCTTAGAATGTATATGAACATATACCCGGTTTCTGTAAACAAGATCAACAGCAACATAACCACCGGCACTTACAACCTGGATCAGTTCGGCAATACGGATGCGCAGGGCTTTCCTGCATTGGATTACCTGTTGAACGGCCTTGCAGGCAATAACACCGCAATACTAGCATTTTACACTAGCGATGGGCAAGCAGCCAACCGCAAACAATACCTACAGGCAATAGTGAATAAAATGAATGAAAAGATAGCTGCGGTACGGGATGCGTGGACCGGCGACTACCGGAATACATTTGTAGCTGCTACAGGTACAGATGTGAGCAGTAGTCTTTCGCTGATGACGAACGCATTTGTGCTGCACTATGAGCGATACCTGCGTGGAGGAAAGATAGGATTGCCTGTGGGTGCCATGACCGGCACCGCCGCTCCTCAACTCACGGAAGCTTATTACAGTCCAGAACTTTCAAAGGACCTTGCACTGGAAGGATTGGAAGCAATTAACGGCATTTATGAAGGGAAGAACTTTGACGGCACTGCTAATGGAAGTGGTTTTAAAGATTACCTGGGTGCAATAGGCACGAAGGATGAAAACGACAAACCAATGGCTGACCTGATAACTGAAGAACTGGCACAAGCGACGACAGCACTTTCAGGGCTGACAACAACGATAAAGGACGGCGTGGTGAATGACCGACCGACGGTACTTAGTATCTATCAAGAGATACAACAAGTGGTGCCTCTCTTTAAAGTTGACATGGTATCGGCCTTTGGAATCTCGATCACATATGTAGATAACGACGGCGACTAATGGAATGAGCGCGCTAAGCAACATATATTCTAAAGAACACCTGGGGAGGCCAATATATTCGGCTTCCTTAGCTGTTTTTAGACTGGTGTTTGGATTGATGCTTTTGGGTAGTACCTTACGCTTTTGGGCGAAGGGCTGGATAGAAGAGCTGTATATAAAACCTAACTTCTTTTTTAAATACTACGGCTTTGAATGGGTACAGCCTTGGGGTGAATATACCTATGTGCTTTTCTTTATCATGGGTCTGAGTGCGCTGATGTTTGCGCTGGGGCTTTTTTACAGATGGGCATCTGTGATACTCTTTCTAAGCTTCACCTATGTAGAACTGCTGGACAAGACCAACTATCTGAACCACTATTATTTCGTGAGCCTGGTGCTCTTCCTGATGATCTGGCTGCCTGCAAACGCAAACCTTTCGCTCGATGCCGTGAGGAAACCGGAACTTTTGAAGAGACATGTGCCGCTCTGGACCACGGGTAGCATCAGGCTGTTGCTGGGACTGGTGTATTTCTTTGCAGGACTGGCAAAGCTGAATAGCGACTGGCTGGTAGACGCTATGCCCCTGCGCATATGGCTACCTGCCAAGAACGACCTCCCACTGATAGGACCGATGTTAAACAAATTGTGGATAGCGTACTTTTTCAGCTGGTTCGGAGCGATATATGACCTTACAATAGCTTTTTTCCTGCTGAACAGGAAGACAAGGCCATTTGCCTATGTAACAGTGATAGTTTTCCATGTGATGACCTGGATACTATTCCCTATAGGGGTTTTCCCCTTTGTGATGATCGCATCGACCTTGATATTCTTCGATTCGGACACCGTGGACCGGATACTGCAGAAAAGTAAAAACTATTTGACAAAACTGCCGGTGGCAAAGGCCTATAACATGTATATCTTTGCGCCGCTACAGCAGCGCATTACTGCGGTGTTGTTCGCGATGTTCTTTGCAATACAGATCGTAACGCCGTGGCGCTACCTAATGATGCCCGGGGAGCTTTTCTGGACAGAGGAAGGATTCCGATTCTCCTGGCGGGTAATGCTGATAGAAAAAATGGGTTACGCCCAGTTTTTAGTGAAGGAAGGAAAGACAGGAGAAAGAGTGGCGGTTAACAATAATGATTTCCTGACCAAGAACCAGGAAAAAATGATGGCAACTCAGGCAGACTTTATAGTGCAGTATGCCCATATGCTAAAACAGCACTACTTGCAGAAAGGCATGCAAGACCCGGAAGTATACGCCACTATTTACGTAACACTAAATGGCAGAAGGAGCACGTTGTATACAGACACCTCGGTGAACCTGGCAGAGGAATACGATTCGTTCGCACACAAAAACTGGATCACGGCTTTCCGTGGGAATATATATGGCTTATAAGTACCGTTTACTCTTTATTGCTTCATTGTTAGCTCTTTCAGCAGCGGCGCAGGACAGCACGCGCCGCATGAAAGAAGTAGAGGTGCGCGACAAGAAGACCAACTTTGGCCATATGAACCAGGTGGAAGGAATGAAACACGGAGCGGGTAAAAAGACGGACGTGAAAAATGTAGAACAACAAACCGTGAACAAGGCGACCAACAATACCCGCCAGGTATATGCAAAGGTTGCAGGCCTGAACATCTTTGAGAATGACGGATCGGGACTGCAACTGAGTATAGGTGGCCGGGGGCTGGACCCAAACAGGACATCAAACTTCAACGTTCGCCAGAACGGCTATGATATAAGTGCGGATGCACTGGGTTATCCTGAAAGCTACTATACTCCCCCTACTGAAGCACTAAGCAAAATAGAGATCATTAAAGGAGCGGCAAGTTTACAATACGGAACTCAATTCGGCGGCCTGCTGAACTTTGAGATGAAGCAGCCTGAAGATGGCAAGAAAAAATTCGGGATAGAGAGCAGGCAGACGTTGGGATCATGGGGCTTCTTTGGAAGCTATAACAGCATAGGCGGAACCGTAGGCAAGGTGAGCTACTTTGCTTATACCCAATACAAACGAGGAAATGGCTGGAGGCCTAACAGCCATTTCGAAAGTCTGAATGTGTATGCTGATATGCACTACCATATCAGCGAGAAGCATATGCTGGGTGTAGAGTATACACACCTCAACTACCTGTCTCAACAGCCTGGCGGGCTTGATGATAAAATGTTCGAGACAGACCCGAGGCAGAGCAACAGGGCACGTAACTGGTTCGCAGTGAACTGGAACCTGCTGGATGTGGAATGGGACTATCGTATCTCCCCACGCAGCAGGATACAAACAAGGGCATATGGATTAATGGCGTCCAGGGATGCGATAGGATTTGTTGAGAACAGGCCCTCACAGCAAGATAACGATGGAGACAGAAGGCTGCTAACAGGTAACTTCCAAAACCTGGCAATGGAGTCCAGGTTCCTGCACAACTACAACGTTGGAAAAAACCTGCAAACATTGCTGACTGGCATACGTGTTTACAGTGGCCATAGCACAAGTCAATATGGCTTTGTAAACAACGGCAGCGGCCCAAATTTTAAATTTGTGGATGAGGGTTCAGAGATACTTGCCGATTATGCTTTTCCAAACCTTAACCTTGCCTGGTTCGCAGAGCACATCATACGATTGAACAGCAAGTGGCATATAACTCCAGGTGTACGTGTAGAGCATATACGCACACGAGCTTCCGGATACTATCACAACCGAGTGCTGGACCTTCGTGATAGCGTTATAAGCGACGTAGTAGTGAAAGACCAACGAATTTTGCCAAGAACATTTGTAATAGGAGGCCTCGGTAGCGGATATAGGTTCAATTCAAGGCTGGAGGCATACGGTAATATCTCGCAGAACTACCGCTCTGTGACATTCAGCGACATGTTGATAACAAATCCATCACTTGATATTGACCCCAACCTCAGTGACGAAAAAGGCTGGAGTGGTGATCTCGGGATACGGGGCAATGCACAAGACCTGTTCCGCTTTGATGCGAACGTGTTTTACCTGTACTATGGCAACAGGATAGGTGAGTATTTCTACAAGAAGCCCAATGCGCAGGTAGTACGTAAGCGAGGTAATGTGGGGGTTGCACAGATATATGGCCTGGAATCCTTTATGGAACTGGATGTACTGAAGCTATTGAAAAGCAACAAGAACTTCGGAATAACTGTCTATAACAATCTTTCTCTCACTTCGGCTACTTACACCAAGAGCCCAATAAAGAACATAGAAGGTAAAAGTGTCGAGTATGTTCCTTTCATGAATTGGAAAGCGGGTGTACAGGCTAACTA
>CAMPKR010000173.1 GCA_946887345.1 uncultured Bacteroidota bacterium
ACACATGGATTTGTGTGGGCCTCTGATAGTTTACAGCAAAAGCGAAAAGAAATATTTTTATTGCAATTCTCTTGCCCTTGTTGCCCCTACACTAAAGTTTAAACTATGTTTAAACCGAAAAAAGAAAAAGGCTTGAAACTGTTGCCAGTCAAGCCTTTCTAAATTGTAACTGTGGTCCCACTAGGACTTGAACCTAGGACCACCTGATTATGAGTCAGGTGCTCTAACCAACTGAGCTATAGGACCATTGACTTGCGTCAAAAATTGGACTGCAAATGTAGGCAGTTTTTTGAAAAAAGGAAAAAAGTCTTTGACTGTTTATTTTTACCAGATGATAGAAGGAATAAGACATATCATCTTTGACCTGGGCGGGGTATTGCTCAACCTCGACTACTCACTTACAGAGCGGGCTTTCAGAGATTCGGGGATCAGTAATTTTGACGAGCTATTCTCACAGGCAAAGCAAGCTGAACTGTTCGATAGATTTGAAACAGGACATATATCTGAGGAGGAATTTATAGCCGGTCTGCAAAAGCTGGTAACTATGGAGCTGAGCGGCGAGAATATCAGGAATGCATGGAATGCGATGCTTTTGGACTTTCCGCTGAAGAGGCTGCAGCTACTGCAGCAGTTGCGACTGCATTATGACCTGGTTTTGCTGAGCAATACTAACGGTATACATGAGGCTGCCTTCAGTAAGATATTGCTGGACAGCAGAGGGGTGAGCATAGGGGAGTTTTTTGACAAGGTCTACCTTTCACACAGGATGGGTATGAGGAAACCGGATGAGGAGATATTCAGAAAAATACTGGAGGATACAGGCTTTAAGCCGGAGCATACCTTATTTATAGATGATAGTATTCAGCATGTAGAGGGGGCACGCAAGCTGGGCATCAAAGCCATACACCTGGAAAAAGGAATGACGATAGAGGATAATATCTTCCTGCCGAAGGGGAGGTGATATTATTTTATTTCTTCATAATCTATATAGTCGCCGTCTACAACTTTGGGCTTGGAAGGCTGGGGGTTGGAGGCTTGTTGCTGCATTTCTTCCATGCGGGACTGCATTTCGCGCATTTGGGCCTTAACAGTACGACCGGCGCGAAGAACGGGGATGAGTATCCTGGTAACGAACTTAAAAAGGACGTAAAAGAGGAAGAATAAGAGAACATACTTCATAAGTAATCAAAGGTACGTAAGCTGGGGATACCTGCCGTTAATGAAAATATAATTATAAGGGCCGGGAGAGGAAATTTTGTGGGTTTTATTAAGTTCCGTATATTTGCAATGGAATTAATCAGAAAGAAGGGGACTCGTGGAAGTCCCCTTGTTTTTTATCTATGTCAGACGTTTTAGAAAAAGTAAGGGGATTTTTAAAGCCGTTGCTGGAAGGAACTGATATGTTTATCGTGAATATGAAAGTGAAACCGATAAACAATATTAAAGTGTTTTTGGATGCGGATGAGGGATTATCGATCAGCAAGGCCGCGGGTATTAACCGCAAGTTGCACCACCTGATAGAAGAAGCCGGCATGTTCCCCGAAGGGGATTATTCTCTGGAGGTTTCGAGCCCCGGAGTAGATGAGCCGCTGAACGGTGTGCGGCAATACAGGAAGAACATAGGCCGCAAAGTGCTGGTAACTCAGACAGATGGTACCGAGCACACGGGCATACTTAAGGAACTGACTGAGGAAAACCTGACACTGGAGGTGAAACTCCCCAAGAAGAAAGAAACAATGATGGTAGAGATACCGCTGGTAAATATTAAAACAACTATAGTACAAATCATTTTTTAAATATAAAACGGAGTGCAGTGACACTTCGTAAAATCTGATAATTATGGCAAGTATCAATCTTATCGATTCGTTCCAGGAGTTTAAGGACGCTGAAAATATAGACCGTCCGACGCTGATGAAAGTTATCGAAGACGTGTTCAAAACCCTGCTGCGTAAGCGCTACGTTACGGACGAGAACTTTGACGTTATCGTTAACGACCAGACAGGTGACCTTGAAATATTCCGCAGGCGTGAAATAGTAGAGGACGAAATGATTGAAGATGAAAACATGCAAATTCCACTTTCGGAAGCTGTAAAGATAGAGCCTGACTATAGTGTGGGTGAAGAGGTTTATGAAGAGATAAATGTGATGGACTTTGGCCGTCGTGCTATACTGGCAGCAAAGCAAACCCTGGCAGCGCGCATCGGTGACCTGAAGAAGAATAACCTGCTGAAGAAATACTCTGACCGCATAGGTGAGATCATAAACGGCGAGGTTTACCAGATATGGAAAAAAGAAATATTATTGCTGGATGACGAAGGCAATGAACTGATAATGCCGAAATCGGAGCAGATACCTACAGACTTCTTTAAAAAGGGCGAATCTGTTCGCGCTGTGGTAAAGAAAGTAGAGATGCGTAATAACACACCCGTTATTATACTGAGCCGTACTCACTCATCATTCCTGGAGAAACTGATGGAGATAGAGGTACCGGAAATAATGGATGGCCTGATAGTTATAAAGAAAATAGTACGCGAGCCGGGCGAAAGGGCAAAGGTGGCTGTCGAAAGCTACGACGACCGTATAGATCCTGTAGGCGCTTGTGTAGGTATGAAGGGTAGTCGTATACACGGCATCGTTCGTGAACTGCGCAATGAAAACATAGATATCATCAACTACACTGCTAATACGCAGCTGTTGATACAGCGTTCGCTTACTCCTGCCAAGATCAACAGGATAGAGCTGAATAATGAAGAAAGTAATGCTAATGTTTACCTGGAGCCGGACCAGGTGTCCCTGGCCATTGGTAAGAAGGGTGTAAACATTAAGCTGGCACAGGAACTGACCGGATATGCGATAGACGTGTACCGTGACGTGCAAGACGAAGAAATAGGATACGATATCGACCTGGAAGAATTCTCAGATGAGATCGAAGGTTGGATCATAGATGAATTCAAGAAGATAGGTTGCGATACTGCCCTCAGTGTTATGAACCTGTCAGTAGAAGAACTGGTTCGTCGCACAGACCTTGAAGAAGAGACAGTAAAGGATGTGCAGCAGATATTGAAGGCTGAATTTGAAAATGAAGCATAGTTTATAGGGGTTAACCGCCGCGATAAGCTGAATATACAGCCTTTTACGGGGCAGAAGACAGCCTACTTAGCTAAAAAAACAGTAGGTTTGTGCATCCTGTAAAAGGCAGCGAAGACCAATAACGAAGAAGAATTTTTTGTAAAAAGCGAATGTCAATAGCAAATAAAACACCAAGATTACTTGCGGCAGCCAAGGAATTTAACATTGGTAAGGAAACTCTTATTGAATACCTGAGCCATAAAGGCTTTGAGATAAATGCGAGTAACCCCAATACGAAGCTGACCGAGGAAATGTATGATGCCTTGCAGGCCGAATTTGTACAGGACAAATTGGCCAAAAGCAAGAGCAATGAGATCGCTTTGCCTAAGGGTAGCCACCTGGAAACTAAAAAGGAGCTGCCTGCGGCCAAAAAGAAGACTGAAGAACCTGCCGCTCCTGCACCGGTAGCAGAAAAGAAAAAAGAAGAAAAACCTAAGGAAGAGCCCAAACCTGTAGTAGCAGAGGAGAAGAAAGTAGAAGAAAAACCGGCTGAAGAAAAGAAGCCCGCCAAAAAAGCTAAAGAAGAAGCTCCTGCAGCGGAAACAAAAGAAGAACCTGCTGAGCATATAGATGTAAAGTCTCCGAAACTGGGTGGTCCTAATGTATTGGGCAAGATAAACCTGGAAGAAATGAACCTTTCTTCGCGCCCCAAGAAAGGTGCCAAGAAGAAAGCCGAAGAACCCGCAGCGGCAGAAACTACGGAAGAAGCGAAACCTGCGAAGAAAACCGCCAAAAAGAAAGAAGAACCAAAAGAAGTAATAGAAGAACCTAAAGTAGCACCACCCCAGGAAGAAGTAGAAGACGATAAGCCGGAGCATATAGAAATGAAGGCTCCGAAGCTGGAAGGTCCGAAGATAATAGGGAGGATAGAACTTCCGGTAGAACAGAGCTCAAAGTCGGAAAGCAAAGAAAAGAGGAACAGGAAGCGGATACCGGTTCAGAAAAAGCCGGAGACCTTTAAGCCCGACCAGCAAGGCCAGGGTGGACAAAGCCAGCAGGGCCA
The DNA here is from genome assembly GCA_946887345.1 of uncultured Bacteroidota bacterium. Next base: position 4,133 of record CAMPKR010000173.1, read on the forward strand.
GGGCGGTGGATTCCGCGGTGGTCAGCAAGGCCAGGGTGGCTTCAATCGGGGCGGACAAGGCCAGGGCGGCCAGAACCGCGGCGGTGGCCAGGGTGGCTTTAACCGCGGTGGCGGCCAGGGTGGCCAGAATCGCGGCGGACAACGTGGCGGACAGGGCAGTAACCGTTTTAGCCGCAACCAGCCACAAACCCCTCAGCAGCAGGAAGTAGATCAAAAAGCAATACAGGATAAGATCAGGGAAACACAAGCCAAACTGAGTGGTGGCGGTGCCCGCGGTAAGAACCTGAAATCAAAATACCGTCGTAACAAACGCGAGGAGCTGGCTGAAAAGCGCGCGGCTGCCGAAAATGACGGACAGGGTAACACAATACAAGTAACAGAGTTCATCTCGGTAAGCGAATTCGCCAACCTGATGGACGTAAGTTTTGCTGATGTTATCAGCAAGTGTATGGGTCTTGGTATCATGGTGTCTATCAACCAGCGCCTCGATGCAGAAGTAATAGAACTGGTGGCAGAAGAATTTGGCTTTACTGTAGAATTCATCAACCTGCAGCAAGATGCTGATGAAGAGGAAGAAGAAGTAGATGCAGAAGAAGACCTGATATCGCGTGCGCCGATCGTTACCATCATGGGTCACGTTGACCATGGTAAAACCTCGTTGCTTGACTATGTACGTAATGCAAACGTCGTAGCCGGCGAGGCGGGTGGTATCACCCAGCACATAGGCGCCTACAGGGTAGAAACAGGAAGTGGTAAGAAAATCACCTTCCTTGATACTCCGGGTCACGAAGCATTTACCGCGATGCGTGCACGTGGTGCGAAGGTGGCCGATATCGCCGTGATAGTGGTAGCTGCCGACGATGCGATAATGCCGCAGACAAAAGAAGCTATATCGCACGCACAGGCTGCACAGCTCCCTATGGTATTTGCTATCAACAAAATAGATAAAGAAGGCGCCAACCCGGAAAAGATAAAAGAGCAGCTTGCCAATATGAACATATTGGTGGAGGATTGGGGAGGTAAGTTCCAAAGCCAGGAAATATCGGCCAAGAAAGGCCTGAATATAGACCTGCTCCTTGAAAAAATAGGACTGGAAGCAGAACTGCTGGAACTGAAAGCAAATCCTGACCGCTATGCTACTGGCAGTGTGATTGAAGCATCCCTGGATAAAGGACGTGGCTATCAATCGACCATACTGGTACAAAACGGCACATTGGAACAGGGCGATATGATTGCTTGTGGACAGTACTATGGTAAGATCAAGGCTATGTTTAACGAGCGTGGACAGCGCGTTGAGAAGGCAGGACCTTCATCGCCGGTACAGGTATTAGGCCTGAATGGTGCACCACAAGCAGGCGAAAAATTCAAAGTGTACGAAGACGAGAACGAGGCTAAAGAAATAGCAACCCACCGTTCACAAATCCTGCGTGAGCAAGGTATCCGTGCCCGGAAGCATATTACGCTTGATGAAATCGGCCGCCGCCTGGCCTTGGGTAACTTCAAGGAACTGGGTATCATCATCAAAGGCGACTTCGACGGCTCGGTGGAGGCGCTGAGCGACTCACTACAAAAACTCTCTACTGAAGAAGTAG
>CAMPKR010000174.1 GCA_946887345.1 uncultured Bacteroidota bacterium
GTCTGAAACTGATGACACCGGGCGATAGCGCTGTGTTCCTTGTTTCTATCGACAGCCTTTTTGCTGAGGTAAAAAAGAAGCAGCCGCAAGCTGAAGTTCCGCCATTCCTCAAGGGTAAGAAAACGATGAGGTATGAAGTAGTACTTGTATCTGTTAAAACCCAGGCTGAAATGCAGAAGCAAATGGAAGAGCAAAGCAATGCACAATCAGGCACTGATGATAAGCTGATAACTGATTATCTCGCTAAAAACAGCATTACTGCACAGAAAACTGCTTCAGGCCTCTATTACACAATTATGACAGAGGGCACAGGAGATGTTATAAAATCAGGACAGGAAGCCCAGGTTAAATACATTGGCACGACATTGGATGGTAAAGTATTCGACGCCAACATGGGCCCGGATGCTAAGCGCACGGAAGCTCTGCCTGTTAAGGTAGGCCAGGGCATGGTTATCCGCGGCTGGGACGAAGGCCTCCAACTGCTGAAGAAAGGTAGCAAAGCAAAGTTCTTTATACCATCTACTCTTGCATACGGAGCCAACTCACCTAGCCCTGATATACCTGCGAACGCTGTTCTGGTATTTGAGGTTGAAATAGTGGACGTGAAATAATCTAAAGAAAAACACTAAAAAGAACAATGAAGAAATTTTTTCTATTAGCCGGTGTCTTGCTGGCTTGCAACATTACCCAAGCCCAACAAGCAGACGGGTTTACTCACCTGAAGACAGGCCTGGATTACAAGATCGTGAAAGATGCGCCCGGCACACGCAAAGCCGCGGCAGGCGACTACATGCTGATGCACTTGCAGAGAAAAAGCGGCGGTAACCTGCAGTTCGATTCGCGTACTATGAACGGCAACGAACCTGTTCCTTACCCGATACAGGCTGCGCAGTTCCAGGGTGATCCTGTTGAAGTTTTAATGATGCTTACTGCCGGTGACAGCGTGATCATTAAGCTTCCCGTTGACTCCCTGAGAAAAGCCGGCATGCAGATACCGGACAACAACCTTGACATGTATATACAGGTAGTAGATATCAAGTCGAAAGCCGACATGGAAGCTGAAGCTGCAAAAAAGGCAGCAGCCCAGGCAGGTATTGATGACAAGCTGATCTCCGAGTACCTGCAGAAGAACAACATTAAGGCTACAAAAACAGCTTCAGGCCTTTATTACAAGGTCGATGCTCCGGGAGAAGGTGAAGTAATCAAATCAGGCCAGACTGCCCAGGTAATGTATGTAGGCAAGCTGCTTAACGGCACCATCTTCGATGCTAACATGGGTGCTGATGCCAAGCATACTGAACCTTTGCCTGTGCCTGTAGGACAGGGCCGCGTTATTAAAGGATGGGATGAAGGCCTGGCTCTGCTGAAAAAAGGCAGTAAGGCAACTTTCTACATTCCATCTCCGCTGGCATATGGCTCACAAAGCCCTAGCCCGCTGATACCTGCTAATTCTGTACTGGTATTTGATGTAGAAATTAAGAGTGTTCAATAAGATCCTTCATATAGCGATGGTGATGTGGTATTTGCTTCCTGCAAATACCACATTTGCTTATACCCGTGCTGACAGCCTGCGCGGTGGCAACGGTTCCGGCCGTAACTGGTGGGATGTGTTGCACTACAGGTTGCATATACAGCTGGATACAGCAGAAAAAAGCATTAAGGGCAACAGCAAGATCGAATTCCTTGTGACTGCACCCATCAACGACAGCATGCAGATAGACCTGCAGCAACCACTGGAAGTCGATAAGATCTTCCTGATGGGAAAGGACATGCAGTTTGAAAGAGAAGGCAACGTGGTATGGGTAGTAGGGGAATTCCTTTCGTTGCAACCCGGAGATACTTCTATCCTTACAATCTACTATCATGGTGTTCCGGTTGCGGCGAAAACACCGCCATGGGATGGCGGTATTATATGGGGTAAGGACAGTGCAGGCAATGCCTGGATGTCTGTAGCCTGCCAGGGACTGGGAGCCAGCGCCTGGTGGCCCTGTAAGGACATACAAAGCGACGAGCCAGACAAAGGAATGGTCATCCGCCTGAATACACCGGTGAATATGACCGCAGTGAGCAATGGAAAATTCTCCTACGGCCCCGTTATGGCCAATCCCACAAATTCCTCGTGGGAATACGTTTTGAAAAATCCTATCAACACTTATGATGTTGCGTTCTATATCGGCGACTACGTGCATTGGCAGGACACCATGATCGGCGAAAAAGGAGTTTTAAATCTCAACTTCTACGCACTCAAGTACAATGAAGAAAAAGCACGTAAGCAGTTTGCTGTTACAAAACAAATGCTGCGCTGCTTTGAATACTGGCTCGGCGCCTACCCTTTTTACGAAGATGGCTACAAGCTTGTGGAGGCGCCTTTCCTGGGCATGGAGCACCAGAGCGCTATTGCATACGGCAACCAGTATAAGATGGGCTACCTGGGCAGGGACAGGAGCAATACGGGAGTCGGACTTGGTTTCGATTTTATCATCATTCACGAGAGCGGCCACGAATGGTTCGGCAACAACATTACCGCCAGAGACGTAGCCGATAACTGGATACATGAAGGCTTTACTACCTATACAGAAACCCTGTTCGCAGAGCAATTGCAGGGCAAACAAAAGGCCTACGAGTATGTGCAGGGCCAGCGCCTGAATATAAAGAATGATAAGCCGGTCATAGGGCCCTACGGTGTGCATCAGCACGGCTCAGGCGATATGTACGACAAAGCAGCCAACCTCGTACACATGATCCGCGTAATGATGAATGATGACGCAAAATTCAGGAAGCTGCTCCGGGGGATGAATGAAAAATACTATCATTCATTTGTGACCAGTGCAGATATTGAATCATATATCAACCAGGTCAGCGGCATCGACTTTAGTGCCATTTTCAATCAATACCTCCGTACCACCAATATACCCGAATTAGAGTATTATATCAAAAAAGACCAGCTGTTCTACAAGTTCAACAAGACAGTTCCCGGTTTTACCTTCCCGCTGGAACTAAACGAGGACGGCCGCAGGAAAATTATCTCCCCTACTTCCGAATGGCAATCGGTGAAGTGGAAAGGCGGCTATGATGTCGTATTCCCAAAAGATTTCTATTTCACCGTTAAGTCCTAACAAGTAATCCACATGTGGATTTCCACCCTGCCGGCTCTGCCTGCTTTTTACTAGGTTTGTAAGGTGCAAAAAACGGCTAAGAAGGATACGGAAACACCTTTAATGAAGCAGCACAGGGAGATAAAAGCTAAATACCCTGATGCAGTTCTGTTATTTCGTGTAGGTGATTTTTATGAAACTTTTGGAGAAGACGCCCTGGTGTCTTCCCGTGTATTGGGTATCACCCTTACCAAACGTTCCAATGGCTCTGCTTCCGCTGTGGAGTTGGCGGGATTTCCGCACCATGCACTGGAGACTTACCTGCACAAGCTGGTAAAGGCCGGCTATCGTGTTGCTATCTGCGATCAGCTGGAAGATCCCAAATCTGTAAAAGGCATCGTAAAACGCGGCGTTACAGAACTGGTAACGCCGGGCGTTGCTACGAGTGATAAACTACTGGAAAATAAAACCAATAACTTTCTCGCAGCTCTATATCTCGGCGAAGAACAAAGCGGCGTAGCATTTCTTGATGTAACAACGGGTGAATTTTATGCAGCCCAGGGAAACATAGAATACATGGATAAGCTGCTACAGAGCTTTCAGCCATCTGAAGTACTCTTGTCCAAATCGCATCAAAAGAGATTCAAAGAAAATTTCGACACCCGCGTTTATACCTTTCACCTCGATGAATGGGTCTTCCAGGAACAGTATGCTTACGACCAGTTGTTGCAGCAGTTCCAGACTCAGTCGCTGAAGGGTTTTGGCCTGGAAGATATGCGAGCAGGCATCATTGCTTCTGGCGCCGCACTTCATTACCTGAAAGATACAGAGCACGCAAACCTGCAGCATATCAATGCCATTCAGCGCATTATAGCCAACGAATTTCTCTGGATGGACCGCTTCACCATCCGCAATCTGGAACTGGTGCATAGCAGTGATGAAAAAGGCCAGAGCCTGCTGCAAGCTATAGATAACACACAAACACCAATGGGAGCCCGCCTGCTGAAACGCTGGCTGATCTTCCCCTTATTCGATATACATAAGATCAATCTAAGGCTCGACCTTGTCAGCCATTTCATCAAAAACCAGGACCTGAATCACCAGCTCAGCACGTTCATTAAGCAGGTAGGTGATGTAGAAAGGCTCGTGGGAAAGATACCGTTGAAGAAGGCCAATCCCCGCGAAATAATGCAGCTGGCAAAAAGCATGCACTATATGCAGCAAATGCGCGAGTATTGCCGGCAATCGGATTTCTCCCCTCTTTGTGACTTAGTTCATTCATTGCTTCCTCACAGCGAACTACAGGAAAGGATAAAAAGTGTGCTGGTAGACGATGCACCTGCCCAGGCACACAAGGGCGGCATTATTCGCGAAGGCGTTCATGGAGAGCTGGACAAACTGCGCACTATTTCGCGCAGCGGTAAGGATTACCTCCTTAAGATACAACAAACCGAATCTCAACGCACGGGCATTTCTTCGCTTAAAATCGCTTACAACAATGTGTTCGGCTATTACCTGGAGGTAACGCATACACATAAAGACAAGGTACCTCAAGACTGGATACGCAAACAAACCCTTGCGAATGCAGAACGCTACGTAACTCCTGAGCTGAAAGAATATGAAGAAAAAATACTTGGCGCAGAAGAAAAGATTCTGGTGCTGGAAATGGAAATGTACCAGCAGTTGCTGGCCGCCATAGAGCCCTTCATAGCTTCTATTCAAGTTAATGCACACATCATAGCTCAGATAGATTGCCTTCTGTGCTTTGCTTACAACGCCAAACAATACAGCTACCACAGGCCGCAGGTGCTGGAGGAGGCCACCCTGGAAATAAAAGCCGGCCGCCACCCTGTAATTGAGCAAAGACTGCCACCGGGCGAAAGCTATGTAGCTAATGACACCGTGCTCAATAAAGACGAACAACAAGTAATAATACTAACAGGTCCCAACATGAGTGGTAAATCGGCACTACTGAGGCAAACAGCTATTATTACGCTTATGGCACACATGGGCAGCTTCGTACCCGCCAGCACGGCTAATATCGGCCTTACCGACAAAATATTCACCCGTGTAGGCGCCTCAGATAACCTGAGCGGAGGTGAAAGTACCTTCATGGTAGAAATGAATGAAACAGCCAGTATTATCAACAACATCAGTGAGCGTAGTCTGGTGTTGCTGGATGAAATCGGCCGTGGTACCAGCACTTATGATGGAATCTCGCTGGCCTGGTCTATAGTAGAACACCTGCACAACCACCCTGCCAAACCCAAAACACTTTTTGCGACACACTATCATGAGCTGAACGAACTGGAAGGCCAGCTATCCCGGATCCGCAATTACCACATCACGCACAAAGAGACCGGGAACAAAGTCATCTTTCTCCGCAAACTGGAACCAGGTGGCTCCAGGCACAGCTTCGGTATACAGGTAGCGCGCATGGCCGGTATGCCGCCTTCTCTGCTCAACAGGGCCGATGAAATATTGGCAACACTTGAGGAAAAACACGGCAACGCAGGCAACAATCTGCAACAAGTGAAAAAAATTCAGCCTTTGCCTAAATTCCAGCTTAATATCTTCGATGGTGTTACCGAAGACCTGCGAAGGCTGCAGCAGCTATTGG
>CAMPKR010000175.1 GCA_946887345.1 uncultured Bacteroidota bacterium
CCCATAAACGTAAAAAGCGTTTGAGGAAGAATCGTCATAAGAAGAAGTAGTGAAAAGGAACGGATAAACCGTTCTCTTTTGCCGGCTATTCTTTGCAGCATTCCTACACTTTCTGCAGCTGAGCGCGATGAGCGTATATGCAGAAAGTGTAGGGTTTTGTTATTGCGCGATGGATTTCGCGCCATGCTGCGAATGGAGGCCTACGGAGTGGATAAACGACGGTAGCATGACTAAAGAACTTATTATTAATTCTTCCGGGGAAGGTGTGGAAATAGCCTTGCTGGAAGATAAAAAACTTGTAGAGCTCCATTATGAGCTGGGACAAGACAGCTTTGCCGTAGGCGATCTGCACCTGGGCAAAGTAAAGAAGCTGATGCCCGGCCTTAACGCCGTGTTTGTGGATGTTGGGTATGAAAAAGACGCCTTTCTTCACTATACAGATCTCAGCCCCTATTTCCGTTCCCTGATAAAATTCAGCAGGCAATCCTTACAAGGTGACACCCCATGGGGCACTGATTTCGGCAAGTTTAAGAACGAGGCTGAAATAGTAAAGACAGGGAAGATAACCGAGGTGATACAAGGCAAACCTGAGATACTGGTGCAGATACTGAAGGAACCGATATCGGCTAAGGGGCCACGCCTCAGCTGCGAGATATCGCTGCCGGGGAGGTTTGTGGTACTTACGCCGTTTAATGATGTAGTTGCTATATCGAGGAAGATACACTCGGCCGATGAACGCAAGCGCCTGCAAAGGATAATAGAAAGCATAAAGCCGAAGAACTTTGGTGTGATAGTGCGCACGGCCGCTGAAGGGAAGAACACGGCAGAGCTACACACGGATATGCTGGAGCTGGCGCAAATGTGGCAGACTATACAAAGCAACCTGAAAGGAGCCAAAGCCCCCCAGATAATACTGAGCGAACAGGATAAGACCACTTCCATACTTCGCGACCTGCTGAGCGAGAGCTTTGAGCGAATAGTGGTGAACGACAAAAAGCTGCATGCTGACACCAAAGAATATATATCGCGTATAGCACCCGCACAGGAAGAGATAGTGAGCTATCATAATGCAGGACAGCCAATATTTGACACTTATGGTATTACCAAGCAAGTAAAATCTTCGTTCGGCAAAACGGTGAACCTGAGCAGCGGCGCTTACCTGATAATAGAGCATACCGAAGCGCTTCACGTAATAGACGTGAACAGCGGTACCCGCTCAGCAGAAGCAGGACAGGAACAAAATGCACTGGCAACCAACCTGGAAGCGGTGCAGGAAATAACGCGCCAGATGCGCCTGCGCGACCTGGGAGGGATTGTGATCATAGACTTCATAGACATGAAGCTGCCTGATAACAAGAAGAAGGTGTATGATGCGATGGAACAGGCAATGAAAGCCGACCGTGCGCGCCACACCATACTGCCGATGACCAAGTTTGGCCTGATGCAGATAACCCGCCAGCGCCTGAGGCCTGAGATCAATATTTCAACGGCGGAGGTGTGCCCTAGCTGTAAGGGTACGGGGAAAATAGGTCCATCAATTCTGATAACAGACGATATAGAAAAAGACCTGCGCTACCTGATCAATCAAGGTCATCGCGAGTTGGCACTGCATGTACACCCGATACTGGAGGCCTACCTGACGAAGGGCAGCTTCTTTAAGAAATCGATATTACAGAAGTGGCAGAAAGAACTGAGAGCGAAAATAAAAGTGATCAGCGATAACAATTCAGGACTAACGACGTATCACTTTTATGATACGAAGACTGATGACCTGATAAAATTGTAGTCCCGATGCTTGATACTCGATGCTCGATAGGTTAGTTAAAATATAAGATAGTGAAAGCCTTCCCTGACGGGAAGGCTTTTTTCATCATCAACGAGCGCACCTAAAAGTGGAGCCAGATATCGTTGGACACATTCCGCTTTGTCTTGTCGCAGGAGGTTCTTCTCATCATAGTATCGGTACGGCCCTGGGCATTGACAAATATGCTGTCGTATTTGATGCCGCCGGTGTACCTGTTGATCTCGTCGCGGGTATAGTCGCACATTCTGTATGTGGAGTCAGGGTCATAGTCCGCATCGGGCGCTGAGGCATAGAACCTGTAGGCGTTACACTCCCAGCAGTGCTTTTTGTTGCAGGAGCAGAAGGTGATGACCGAACAGAGCAGCAACAGAAAGCTGGTTGTTCGATGGCATTTTATTAGCCTGATCATTGGCAATTCATTTTAAAGATCGCGTCTGTATCCCCGTTGGATACGAGTGTCATGGAATTGTGCCGCTCGTAGCGTCGCTTTTCCCGTTCTGTCATTCCGCATTTAACCTGGTTGCTCGACTGTTTGTAAGTAGAGTCGGGGTAGATGATAATGAAGCTATCCCGTACGTCCATAGAATAAGTGCAATCCCAACATTGTTCTTTTTGCGAACAGGCATTAAGAAGAGCCAGCATCGGGAATAGTATTAGCTTTTTCATAAGTATCGGTCAGTTGATGTTAGTGTAAGTGGTGGTATCTATAAACGTCTGGCCCTCAGTAGTATCTTCTGTGTAGATGGCAATTTTGAAAGTACTTTCATCCAGTTCCAGAATAAGATATGGCGGCTCATCCAGACTTGCGAAATAGAAGAGCTGGTGATCGGTGGAGATGTCCCAGGTGCCAGACGAGTCAACGTCCGCCTGACCGGAAACACATTCCAGGTCACCAGAATAGTGGTGCAGCTTACCAGAGGGCATGAAACAGAAAATGTCATCTTTCATACAGTCAGGATACGTGGCATAGGTCTGGATAATATCAGGGTTGCCGACCTGTGTGGCGATCCAATGGATATTGGTGATCTGCCATCTACCTTCCATCAATAAGTCCTTTTTGGTCTTAGGAAGAGGCGGGTCGTCTGGCGTAGCTGCTTGCTTTTTTTTGCAAGCCATTGTAACTAGCAGCAAGCAGTAGAACATTGTTATAATCTTTTTCATAAACTTGGTTTTTACTATTCAGGAAACCGATAAGCGTAAGACGAGATATTTATCAATCTGGAAGCCGGCCGACTGATCGTTTTGACGGTTAGTAAATAATGATCTTTTTGACCGTGGTGTGCCCACCGCTTGTCACGCGGATCACGTAAGTGCCCGGTGTCTCTATAGTCAACCGGAAATTTTTTTTCTTTGGTTGATCAGCATATACTTGCCTGCCCAACATATCTGTAACGGTTACTTCCTCTATTTCATCCCCGCTTGAAATAAAAACAGCCCCCGGGGAAGGATTGGGATATACGTCCGCCTGTCGAAAGGTATTTTTAGCCATGGGAATACCGGTCGGCCCGGGGTTTGTGTATGCTGCGATAAAGGCGTCATAACCCCCTAAACTCGGATGCAAAGCCGTTGCATTTCCGGGGGCGAGGTCAATAGAATCCATGAAGTTACCCGCCACGAACACAAGACCACCGGGGCTTATTTGTATATTCCCGGGCATGTCGCTATCATCACCACCTATCGAAGTGCCCCAAATAAAGGCGCCGCTTGAATCTCGTTTCTGGAAATAGATGTCGGAACTGCCGGCAGAGTTTACATAGTACAAATTGGGATCATTCAGGTTGGCCATACCTTCAAAAGCCCCGAGCGCATAAACATTGGCAACACTATCTAAAACTAAACCCTGACAGTTGTCCAAACCCCACCCACCAATCGTCTTTCCCCATGAAAAATTACAACTGCTGTCCAGTTTTACCAGGAAGCCATCATAAGAACCATAGTTTATAATATTCGCTGTTCCCGATCCGGGGTCAAGGTCTAAGGTGTCATCACTGTATGACCCTGCGATGAAGATATCTTCATTAGGAGCAACAGCTACAGCGGTCCCGTAGCAGTATCCGGCTCCCCCAATTTGTTTTGCCCAAACCAAGTTGCCACTTGTATCAAGCTTCTGAATAAACATATCGCTGAAGCCGAGGGCTGAAAAGGACTGAACTCCCAATCCCGGATCAAGGTCAACAACCAAGCCTATTTCGCCGGTGGTATAGATATTTCCGTTTGCAACGGCCATGTCGGCGATCCAATTTCCCCACTGCCCGACGCCCATCATTGTTTTAACCCAGGCGAAATTGCCGGCACTATCCAATTTCTCTATGAAAAGATCACTATCTCCGGTGCATGACACATAATGGGTGCCCGCCCCGCCGTCAAAATCGGCCGTGCCGAGGAAGGTGCCGCTGATATATATATTTTCGAGGCTGTCTATAGCAATATTATCTGCATAGATCGTTCCTCCGCTTAGTTGCCTGATCCATGTAAATGCGCCAGAGGTGCTCATTTTTATGATAAAAGCATCTTGTGCGCCCTGAGGGTATAGAGAAACGGATCCCTGAAAATATATTGGCGCGCTAAAGTGGCCTACGATGTACAATGAAGAGGCCCCATTGGTTATGATCTCAGTACCAAAAACACCGCTGGGCGATGCGCACGAAATATATTTTGACCAATATTGCGAAAAGTTCGCATTTTGTCCTTGAATATACAGCATCGATGAAGCGTTCAACCATGTAGTGATGGTGTAGAACTTTCCCGCGTTGTCGATAGCCACTTTGGTGTTGACGTTGTTGTCAGGAGTGCCAGTGCTGGTTGAAAGCCACAATTGCTGGCCGGGTGAGATAAGTGGGAAGGCGAGGAAGAAGATGAGAGTAGTCAGCTTTTTCATCATTGGACATTTTTATAAGTGATGGTTTCTTCAATGTCAAATGTAGAGGTGTCCGTTCCGATGGCGATGGTAAATGAATACTCGGCGGTGGCTCTTATAGTACTTGCTGTGAGCTCCTGTACCGTATATGCCATAAAAAGGCTCCCCTGGGGATGAGTAAACATGATAGTAGAAAAATCGGCTGGCATGTTCCAGGCAATTGCGGTATCGATCTGAATTTCCAGAGAATCGCACTTCAGGGTGCCCATATCGGCGTGCATCTTGCCGTAAGATCGGAAGACGTAGATGTTGTCTTTCTCACAGGGAGCGGCATTGGTCTGTGAGGTAACCTGTCCTGATGAATCCCTTGTTATTCTCAGCCTTTCTTCAAGCTGCCATTTACCTTCAATCAAATAGTCTCTTTTTGTCTTCTGCGGCGTACTGTTGTTATTATTGCCGGAAGGCGCGGGGGCCTGCTTCTTACAGCCTGACATGATCAGCAGCGCTACTACCATTACTATACACTTTTTCATTGTTATGGTTTTTTTATGATGAGGAAATATTACTAACCCTTTTTTGCACCGAACCTGATAACTGCACCAAGGCTGATGTAAGCGCGGACATCGCCGCGAAAGGCTACCCAGTCGAGCATCTGCTGAGAGACCCCTGCCTGGAAATTGAAACGGAGGAGGTTACCACCAGCTTCGAGATCTACATAGGGCTGCAGGAAGGTGTAGGTCATAGCCTTGATGCGGGCGCTGGTCTCAGTATTATTTGCCAGGGTATCGACGGCCGGGTCTTTATAGGCGAAACCAGACATGTCCTGAACAGTCAGCTTCATTCCGCCGCGAAACGAGATATGTTTTTTAGCAACACCAGCAGCAATGTGAGCTGAATAAGTGCTGTAGGAGGCGTTAAAGTCGGAATTGAAAGTGATACTGTAGTTATTGAGGTAGAGGGAGGTGCTGTAGTCGGGCACATAGGAACCGCCTGACCTGCGGAGGTTGCCATAGCTA
>CAMPKR010000176.1 GCA_946887345.1 uncultured Bacteroidota bacterium
AGCGAAGGGGGTTAGGGGGATGTCCTTTATTTAATCGTGAACCGTCATCGCCTGCTCCCGGCCGCAGTCTCCTCCTCCTCGCTTCCCTCTCCGCCTTACCAACAGTTTTAAATTAATTGGTACATTTTGAAAAAAAACTATAAAAAAACTGCAAAAAAGTTATGCACAAAACTCAGCCCGATGATCGTTTCCCATCCCCCATTTCGTATCTTTACAATGCCCGGCTACCTTTAAGTTCTTTCGACGACCGGTGCATCTTTTAAACGGTAGCCATTTTTCATAAATAATTGAAAATAAATCAATTAGCCTCAAGCCAAGTTTGCACCACGCTGCACATACAGTACACAAACCTGCACACACAATGCGCAAGTCTGCGCAAACATTGCACAAGTATGCACACACGCTGCACAAGCTTGCACAGTCATAAAATTGGTCTTAAACTCTCTTAGAGGATTTATTTACTTTTACTCTTGCCTATTGCAGAAATATGGATATAAATGAGGTGCCCCAGGATCCCAAGAACTTTAAAGGGGCCGAAAAGATGAAAAAGCTGATGTACGCCACCGATAAAGATGGTAACTACACCGGCATTCCATCCAGCGGCTGGGAGGCAGAGAACGAGGCTACCAAACAGGCCTGGGACGATGTGGATGAAACCCTCGCCGATACAGAAAAGAGGGTAAAAGCCGGTGAGCTAAGCCCCGTAGCCTACTACATGCAAAAGAACCTGATGGACGTTGCCCTGCTGGCGAAATATGCAGGTAAATGGCAGTGGCAGGTGAAAAGGCATTTTAATCCATCGGTATTTAATAAGATGAATGAGGCCATGCTTCAGAAGTATGCGGACATATTCTCTATAAGCGTAGACGAACTGAAGAACTTTGGCAAATAAGGCGCAGACAAGAAATAAATGAGCACAACTGATTTCCATCATAAACAACATGCGCACTGCGAAAGCGGGGTGACTTCGAATTTGCTGACACATCACGGGCTGCCACTATCAGAACCACTGGCATTTGGCATAGGAGCAGGACTTTTCTTTGCACATATACCCTTCCTGAAAGTGAGCGGTACACCGGGTACAACGTTCAGAACATGGCCGGGAGCTATATTTAAGCGCGTGGCACAGAGACTGCATGTGGATGTGCACACTGAAAAATTCCGCAGTCCGGAAAAGGCTATGGCAGCGCTTGACGAGGCGCTGAAACAAGGCAAACCCGCGGGCATGCTGAGCTCTGTTTTTTACCTGCCTTATCTGCCTGAAGCTTTCCGGTTCCACTTTAATGCACACAACTTAGTTGCCTATGGAAAAGAAAACGGTCAATACCTGATAAGTGACCCGGTGCTGGAAGATGTAGCCACAATAGACCCTGCCGACCTGGCGAAAGCACGCTTTGCGAAAGGCACACCTGAGCCCAGCGGCTTTATGTATTACATTAAGAATGTTCCCAGCCAGGTGGACCTGGATAAAGCCATTAAAGCAGGCATTAAGCAGACCTGCTTTTTTATGCTCTCCCCACCCCTGCCGTGGTTCGGGAACAATGCCATTGCTTTGCTGGCCAAAAAGATCCGTAAGTACCCGCAAAAGCTGACACCAAGAAAAGCATCACTATACCTGGGCAATATCATCCGCATGCAGGAAGAAATCGGTACCGGGGGCGCGGGCTTCCGATACCTGTATGCCGCCTTCTTGCAGGAAGCTGCTCATATAATGAAACGCGACGACCTGGAAGGCCTTTCTAAAGCACTGACTGTGATAGGCGACAAATGGAGAAATTTTGCCTACCATGCCGCCCGCCATATGAAAGACAGAAAAACGGACTTGATATCATATGATGATTTGAGTGAACTTTTAATGGACTGCGGCAGAATGGAAAAAGACTTTTTCAAGAGGCTCGAAAAGGTAAAGTGATAACCTTATTTAACCTGTAAGACGGTCGGCAGATAAGTAAAAATCCCCTATTTTTGCCACTCTTCAATTAGCTAGTGTTAAAGGCGATAAGACATATAGTATTAGGTATCATTGACTTTTTCCATAAACCCTTCGAAAAAGTAATAGGAAAGCAGACTTTCCGTTACCTGGCCTGCGGAGGCTCCAATACTGTTTCCGACATCCTGATATATTACATTAGCTATCACTACATATTGCTGGAGCAACCCGTGCATGTGGCAGGCATTACCATTGCCCCCCACATTTTTGCCTTCATGATATCATTTAGCATCAGTTTCCCTATCGGATTTGCGCTGTCAAAGTACATAGTCTTCCCTGAATCGAACCTGAAAGGACGCATCCAGTTATTCCGCTATGCGGTGCTGGTGGGCATGTGTATTATATTGAACTATGTGTTCCTGAAGCTGTTCGTGGAAGTGTGTCATATTTTCCCTACTCCCTCCAAAATCCTCACTACCGCGCTGGTGGCCATCTTCAGCTATATATCTCAACGCCGCTTTACATTTAAAGTGAAGACTATTACGGTGGAACCGGACCCCGTGGCCGTGGACGGTAGCAGCGGGCAATAATGCATATTAACTGCTGTTTTTCCTGGTTCCAGTCGTTAGGGCTTTATCCCCTACCTTTGCATCCGTTATGACGCTGGAAAACCTGAAGGAAATGCGGGAGAGGATTCAAAACCTGCACCGCTTTTTACGTATAGAAGACAGGCTGATAAAAATAGAGAACGACAAACAGTTATCCCTCTCACCCGGTTTCTGGGACGACAATGCCCGTGCCACAGGTATACTCAAAGAAATAAAGATCAACGAATTCTGGGTAGGGCTCTATAATGGCGTAAAGAGCGCTGTGGAAGACTTTGCTGTCCTGTTCGACTTTTGGAAAGAAGGAGAAGCAAATGAAGACGAGGTGAAAGTGTCTTACGACAATGCAGTAAAGCTTATAGACGAGCTTGAATTCAAATCGACACTGAATGAGCCCGAAGATGAGATGCCGGGAGTAATGGTGATCAATTCGGGCGCTGGTGGCACAGAAAGCCAGGACTGGGCGGAAATGCTGCTGCGTATGTACCGCATGTACGGTGAAAAGCAGGGCTGGAAAGTATCTGAAATTGACGTGCAGTATGGCGATGGTGCGGGTATAAAACAGGCGACGCTGGAATTTGACGGAGCATTTGCCTATGGACTGCTGAAGGCTGAAAGTGGTGTGCATAGACTGGTGAGGATCTCGCCGTTTGACTCCAATGCACGCAGGCATACTTCGTTCGCTTCGGTGTTCGTTTATCCGCTGATAGATGATAGCATAGCGATAGAAGTGAGTCCTGCCGACCTGGAATGGGAGTTCTACCGTTCCGGCGGCAAGGGCGGACAGAACGTAAACAAGGTAGAAACAGCGGTACGCCTGAAGCACATACCCAGCGGCATAATAGTAGAATGCCAGCAGGCACGAACGCAAGGTGAGAACAGGGAGAAAGCCCTTACTATGCTTAAGAGCCGCCTATATGAAGAAGAACTGCGCAGGCGCGAGGAATTGAAGAACGCGACCAATTCTTCTAAGAAAAAGATAGAATGGGGTTCTCAGATACGGTCTTATGTATTCCACCCATATAAGATGATCAAGGATCACAGAACCGATTATGAAGTGGGTAACGTTGGCCCTGTGATGGATGGTGAGCTGGATGACTTCATAAAAGCTTACCTGATGATGGCAAAAGAAGAAGATGCATAGATTTGGCTAAGGATAATTCCATAAAGAAAATATTTGACCTGCAACTGCTGCGGAGGATATTTTCCTTTACCCGGCCTTATAAGAAAACGCTTTACCTCTCCATGGGTTTGTCAATCATCTTAGCCTTGCTTACCCCTCTCAGGCCAAAACTAATAGAATACTCAGTAGACAAATACATCAACAACCAACTGCTGGAAGGGCTAATATGGATTAGCATTGTACAACTAGGTTTTCTGCTGATAGAAAGTGTCCTTCGCTTTTGGTTTTCCTATAAGACGGCGTGGCTGGGACAAACCACGGTGAACGATATGCGGAAGAAGGTCTTTAATAAGATCCTTCACCAGGATATTGCCTATTATGATAAGTCGGCCATAGGCACCCTGACCACCCGAACTGTGAATGATATAGAAGCAGTGAATGATGTTTTCTCAGAAGGTATAATCTCCATAATAGCGGATGTGCTGGTAATAGTGACCATTATAATCGTGATGCTGCTGGACAACTGGAAGCTGACTTTGATATCACTAATACCCTTCCCGATACTGATATTGGCAACATACTGGTTTAAAGAAGCAGTGAACAAATCGTTCCAGAGAGTGCGGAATGCTGTTGCGCAGCTAAACGCTTTTGCCCAGGAACATATAACAGGCATGTATATAGTGCAGGCCTTTGCCGCCGAGAAGAGGGAGATGGCGAAATTCAGGGAGATAAACAAAGAGCACAGGGATGCGAATATCAAAGCTATTTTCGCATATTCAGTTTTTTTTCCGATAGTGGAAATTATTCTTGCGCTTTCCCTTGGCTTGCTGGTGTGGTGGAGTGCTCCCAGGATGCTGGGCGGTTTCGTAACGCAGGGAACCCTTGTATCTTTCATTTTGTATATGAACCTTCTTTTCCGACCGCTGAGAATGCTGGCCGATAAATTTAATGTGCTACAAATGGGGATGATAGCAGGTGAGCGCGTATTTACTGTGCTGGATAGTGAAGAGCACCTGAAGGATAACGGAACCGCTGAGGCAGCACGCCTGAAAGGAGAGGTGGAATTCAAAGATGTGCAGTTCGGTTATAAAGAAGGTGTCCCGGTGCTGAAAGGTGTGTCCTTTAGACTGGAAGCAGGAAAAACTATGGCGGTAGTAGGACATACAGGCGCCGGCAAAACTTCAATCATCAGCATACTAAACCGCATGTATGAGATACAAGGCGGCGAGATACTGATAGATGGCGTGAATGTAAAAGACTATGATGTACACAGCCTGCGTGGCAGAATAGGGATAGTACTACAAGATGTGTTCCTTTTCTCGGGAACTATCTACGATAATATAACACTGCGAAACAGCAATATCCCACTAGAGCACGTAGAAAGAGTGTGTAAAATGCTGGGCATACACAAATTCATATTGCAACTGCCGGGAGGCTATTACTTTGATGTAATGGAGCGGGGCAATACGCTCTCACAGGGACAAAGACAGCTCATATCATTTGCAAGAGCCTTGCTATATAACCCCGCAATATTAATACTAGATGAGGCTACTTCTTCAGTAGATAGTGAGAGCGAACAGTTAATACAGAAAGCTATCGACACCCTGATAAAGGGGCGCACCTCGATAGTAATAGCACACAGGCTTTCTACCATCCGCAAGGCCGATAACATTATTGTAATGGATAAGGGGCAGGTTATAGAACGTGGCAACCACCAATCACTAATAGAGCAGCAGGGCGAGTACTATAAACTATACACAGCCGTAGAGAAGAAGAAAGAAGAGGCATTGTGATACGAAGCAACAATTAACATTTTATACAATACTACAAACGCATTACTTTCTTTAACTATCGCGAAAGACGACACTAATAAAGTACAATGTGACTAACAAAACATTATATCTTATATTACTATTGGTGCTTTCATTAGCACCAATAGTAATTTCGGTAATGTACTGAAAAATGGTTGGTGGCTAGATTAATTATTTTCATTAAGATGG
>CAMPKR010000177.1 GCA_946887345.1 uncultured Bacteroidota bacterium
ATTATGCCATATACCCAGTAGATATTAAAGCGCGGACCCTTGCGTGGCAGCTGGTTGCGGCTATCGCCACCGGGGCCGCTATTGCTCTTCTGTTTATTGTCTTCCATTTTTACTTTAAACCGTAATTTAAACTGTTATATTCTTAGTCCTTGTGTTCCATTCTTTCGGCATCTTCCCACAGGCTTTCCAGGTCGTAGAAGTTCCGTTGTTCATGCTGAAAAACATGTACCACCACGTTCACGTAATCTACCAGGGTCCATTGGTCCCCGCGTTCCATATGGTAGGGGCGCTCATCGCATTCCTTCATCACCATTTCCTCTATATTGTCCGATATTGCCTTAACCTGTATATGGGACTTTGCTTCGCATAGAACAAAAAAATCTGCGACCGCCTCATCTATTTTTCTAAGATCAAGCGACACTATTTCATCTCCCTTTTTGTCCTTAATGGCTTTTATGATTGTTTTAAAAAGCTTGCTGTTCCTGTTAAGCTGTGCGGCCGGTTTCTTTCTTCCCTGGAGTGCAGTTATAATTTTATCCAAATTTTGATAAACTGTTTATGTTTGGTAATATCTTTACTTCCTTATCAAAAGTAAAACTTTCTTTTGGCACTTAGTCTTATGACCATATTAAATGCTCCTGTTATTGAGCTGGATACTATTGACAGTACCAATAACTATGCCATGCGGCTCATAGATGCCGATAAGGCACAAGCGGGCATGACCATAAGCGCCCTGGAGCAGACGAGGGGCAAAGGCCAGCGGGGCAGGGAGTGGCACACACAGCCCGGCCAGAGCCTGCTCATGAGTATAATCACTAGTCCCGACAGGGCTTTGCGCGAGCAGTTCCTGTACAATGCCGCAATTGCTATAGCGGTTGCTAATTACCTGAACGAGTTGCATGCAGATTGGCAGGTACGTATTAAATGGCCTAATGATATAATAATCAATGACAAAAAGGCAGGGGGCATACTGCTGGAGAACATCATCAGGGGCAGCCAGTGGACCTACGGTATAGTAGGCGTGGGGCTGAATGTGCTACAGGATAGCTTTCCTCCCGAACTACCCAATGCCATCTCATTGAAAATGGCTTCCGGCAAGGAACTTTCCATCATTAAAATGCGCAACTACCTGCGGGAGCGGATCATTTATAATATGTACAGCCCCCTCTCGGCCAAGCAGGTAATGGACGAGTATAACAGTCTGCTCTACAAGCGGGGTAAAAAGCAAAGATTCAGCGATGATGTAAACACCTGGGAGGTTACCATCCTTGGAGCTTTATCAGACGGTAGCCTGCAGGTGGAGCAGGAGAGGCAGATATTCCAGTATTCTCACGGCGCCCAGGAGTGGGTTTGGTGATCAGTACATTTCAGCCCAGTTTTTAAGCAGTTGCAACCCATGTTCAGTTCCGATAGATTCGGGGTGGAATTGTATACCTGCACACAGGTAGTCGGGGTGGTAAATAGCCATTATAGAGTGATCGTCTAAGGCAATGGCTGAGCTTACAAGATCGCCTTTAATATTCTTCAGCACAAGTGAGTGATAGCGCATCACCGTAAACTCTTCCGGTATGGATTTGAATAAAGCACTTCCATCATGCCTCACAGTACTTGTTTTTCCATGCATAGGATAGGGAGCGTGAACAAGCTCTGCACCAAAATACATTCCTAATGCCTGGTGACCCAGGCATACACCCAGTATTGGTATCTTATTGTGAAAATGATCAATCGCTTCCATGCATATACCCGACTGCAGCGGAGTTTCCGGACCGGGAGAAATGATCAGGCGCTCGGGATCCAGTTTTTTCAAATCCTGCATACTCAGCTCATCGTTACGGTACACCCTGCATTCATTTCCTGTTTGCAGCAGGTAGTGATGCAGTATGTAGGTGAAGGAATCGTAATTATCAATGAGTATCCACATTCTTTGCTGCATTGTTGTTTACACCGTCAAAGAATTCGGAAAGATCCGCAAATACATCTTTGGCAAATGGTAGAAGTTTGCCAACGCGCTCATAGGTCCACGGTGCTACAGGCTCAAAGTATTTATAGGTCTTCGACGCTGCGATGGTCTCCGGGGAGATCAGCATCATCTTGTTGCCTATCCAAAGTAAAGAACTCCACACCACAGCCGTGATTCCCATATATAAGAGTCCCCCGATGATCTTATTGGCAAGCCCCAGCATCATGGCTTCCAGTGAGCTTTCTATGGCTTTGCCTATGAGCCTCACAAGTAGCATAACGCCTATAAACAGGATGATGTAGCTGATTAATTGTGCCCAACCGGAAGTGACAAGACCTTCTTCTTTCAGCCATGAAGCGAAAAGTTCAGAAAGCTTTAAGGCGCAAATGGCTCCCAGCAATACCGCCAATACGGAGAACGCGGCTACTATGAGACCTTTCATGTAGCCGCGCACAAAGAATATAATAAGTAGTGTAATGCCTATGAGGTCCAGTGCCATCTATGCTCCTTGTGAGAGTAAGGTCTTTACAGTTTCTGAAATGGCCTTACCATCGGCTTTGCCGGCTAGTTGCTTGCTGGCTACACCCATTACCTTTCCCATATCAGCGGGAGACGATGCACCAACTTGTGCTATTATCGCTTTCACTTCAGCCTGCAATTCTTCAGCACTCATTTGTTTAGGCAGGAAGCGTTCAAGTATAGCCAGTTCTTCCCTTTCTTTGGCAGCGAGGTCTTCACGGTTCTGCTGCACAAATATGTCCAGCGAATCGCGGCGTTGCTTCGCCATTTTTTGCAGCATCTTCAGTTCGCTCGCCTCATTCAGTTCATTGCCGCCACCCTCTGCAGTTTTTTCTATCAGTATGGCAGCCTTTATTGCACGAAGGGTACGCAGTCCGGCCTCATCTTTGGCCTTCATTGCGGTCTTCATTTCTTCCATTACTTTTTGTTCCAGTGACATTGTATCAATTTTTAAAGTTCAATATAGTATAAACTAAAAGACCGTTACCACATCATCAAATTTCACATTTCCACATTCTCACATTTCCACATTACTTATTGTTGTTTTCCGCTTCAAGCGCATCCGTTGCCTTCTTCAGAAAAGTTTTGGCAAACTCTTTCATTTCAGTGGCCAGTTCTGCATTCTTGGTGGCGCGTACATAAGTGTCCGCGAGTCCGAACATTGTCTGGTAGAAGAAATCATTCATTTCATCCACCATCATCTTCCTCGTCCACAGGTCTATGCGCAGCGCCGATTTTTCTTCCCCGTCCCAAAGGCCCAGCAGCATTGCTTTCGCTTTTTGCATGCCATCCACACCGCCGTCAGGAGCATTCCATTCTATTGTCTCCGGCATTTTCTCTTCGTCCAGTTCCACCTGGATATTGATATTCGATTTCATAATTATCGCAAATGTAAATATTAATTAACTGTAGGGCTGTTACTGATCGGCGGCTATTCATAAATGTCTTTGCGGTGCCCCAGCGAAATGACTTCGATCACAAGCTGCTTGTCAAATATCTCGTAAATTATCCTGTAGTTGCCTACCCGGATACGATAACCTTCTCTTCCCTTTAGTTTCTTATATCCCTGGGGGCGGGGAACGGTTGTTAATGCAAGGATAGCTTGCTTGATAGATGTATAGTGAGGCTCGTTTATCTTTTCCAGCTCTTTCAGTGCGCTTCTGCTAAAGCTCAGGGCGTAGGTCATTGCTGGTTCTTCCGTTTGGTTTCTATTGCTTTGAACGCTTCATCCATCGGTATCCTTTCCCCATTGTCCTGCTCCTTGGCTTCATCATATATACGTACATCTTCCAGGTCCTCAAGTTCTTCCATGAGGGCATCAAATTCCTTGGCAGGGATGACCACCATGGTCTTGTTGCCTTGGGCATCTTTAATGTACTGTGGATGGATAGTTAGCATCACAATTGGTTTTCTTGAACAAAGTTAAGAAAAACTCTTGTGTCACTGTATCGGGACTTATAGCGCCCCTTTAGGGGGATAGGGGGCCTCACAGCGACCAAGTGGCTCGCCCTAACCAACTTTTTCTTTTTCTTTTAACTTTAAGATGCCCATTTATTCAATTGCTTCACAGCCGCCGCAATATCCTTGGGCAGCGGGGCTTCCACGCTCACCTTCGTCCCATCTTCTTTTTCAAACTCCAGCTTCCAGGCGTGCAGGGCCAGCCTGTTGATCAGCGGACGTTCGCTCTCTTCATTATCCGACAACCTGAACTTCTTTTTAATGGCAGATAGATAAAATGGTCTTCCATCTCCATACTGTTGCCCATGCTCTGCACATGAACCCTTATCTGGTGCGTGCGTCCTGTATGTATCTGGAACTGCACAAGAGAGTATAGCGACCATTGCTCCAGCACTTTGTAGTCGGTAATAGATGCCTTGCCCTTCTTTGCTGTTATCATCTTTCCCTTTATAGCAGGGTGCTCTACTATAGCTTTTTCTATACGGCCCTCTTCAGGTACCACGCGGCCATTAAGCAAGCCGATGTAAAATTTACGAACCCCTCTTTCCTGGAAAAGGCCGGAGAGATACTTGTGCATAGCTTCGCTTTTTGCAAATACCAGCGCACCGCTTGTAGGGCGGTCTATACGGTGCACCACCCATAGCTGCTGTCCCAGTTTGGCTTCCAGCAGTTTGTTCAGTGGGGCGCTGGTTTCTGTAGCAAAGCGCTCGGGTATCACCAGCATACCCGCCGGTTTATTTACTATCACCAGGTCATTGTCTTCGTATAGAATGTCTATCTGCATTTATATTTCCTTCTTGTATTGCACCAGGCACTTATCCTCCTGCCGGCGCATTTCTTCCTTGTCTGCCTTAGTCTTGTCCTTATAGCCGCACAGGTGCAGGGCTCCGTGAAATATCACCCTGTGCAGTTCATCGGTATAGTCTGCTTTAAACCTGGCAGCGTTATCCTTCACCCGCTCAGCGCTGATGTATATTTCTGCCTCTACTGCGTCATCACTTCCACTCAAGTCAAAGGTGATAATGTCAGTGTAGGTGTCGTGGTCTAAAAACTGTTGGTTCATTTCCAGCAGCGCTTCGTCGGTGCAGAATATGTAGGTAAAAGCTGTTTTTTTAATGCCTTTCAGCTCTCTTTTTACCAGTTTATCAAGGTATGCAGAGAGTTTTCGCTTGTTTTTGAGTCCGGAAATGATGTTTTGTTCGTAAAACCGGGCAGGCATTGTTAAAAATTTGGGCGAAGTTCGGTTATTTTTAGGTACAGGCGGGTTCATATCGTAATTTTGTGGCAATGAGTACATTAGAAGGCACCGAAGTAAAGCTTTCCAAACTGCCAGCGGGTAAAAAAGCCATCATAAAATCGCATGCTGAAACCGATTTCAGGCTGTTGCTACTGGAGATGGGCTGTGTTCCCGGTGAGCCGGTAATGGTGCAGATGATAGCCCCGCTCGGTGATCCCATCGCTATACAGATAGCCGGCTATAACCTCAGTATCCGCAAAAAAGACGCCGATAATATACTGGTTACTCTTACGGCTTAAAAGCACAGGTCGTCATCTCAGCACACGCCCCTGGTCTAAGCGTCCCGCTTAGTCTCCCAATTAGCAAGCGTCTCGCTTGCACCATCTTGCCATCTGGTTAAAGTAGTAAACCGTTTGTTCACAATAGCTCGTTGAAAAGGACAAGTTCAAATCCCCCTTGCCGCGTGGGTGTGTGCGGG
>CAMPKR010000178.1 GCA_946887345.1 uncultured Bacteroidota bacterium
TAAAATCAGGATTATCTAACCAAGTGTAAACCTATTTCAGGACGGGGCAGGCGCGGCTTTCCGCCTGCTCAAAAAACCAAAAATTAAAATAAAACCGGCGTCGGCCCCCTCCACCCCTCCCCGTTTGGAAAATCGCCGCTAAGTTTCTATTTTGTAGCATGATTGGGCTTATAAGGCCCACGTTTACAAACGTTAAGCATGAAGCAAAGCATTTATATACTTACTGCGGCCCTGGCTACGCTGGGTCTGGCAAGCTGTGAGCGTAACAATGGTACTAATCCTACAGATACCAGTACCGAATACCACCAGTCTTACACGGTAATATATGATAAGAATAATAAGACTACTGAGGCTGTAGCCATGTTCCGCACCAATAATAAGATCGGAGCAATACACACCCTCGTAGGCAACGAGTCTATCAATATCAACAGGGAACTGGTAGGTATCAGCGCCGACAGGAAGTATTATTACTCTTCCAACAAGTTCACCAACGTAGAGTTTGTTTTCACCAAGAATGCCGGCGAGCAATTCCTCAATGCCATCAGGATCACCGATACCAGCGATGCTGAGTTTCCTTCGGTGTTCCCCTCTTCTATCAACAAGAACAGCGGTATGGTGGTTGACTGGGACGGCAAGCCTGTGGATGACGCTACAGAAAAGATGTTCCTCGTCGTGGATGACGGCGTACATACTCCGGTTCCCCGCCAGTACAACAATGGCCAGTTCATCTTTACCTCCGGCGATCTTACCAACCTTACTCCCGGCGATGTTACCATCAGGCTGGAGCGCTTTAAGTACATGCCCCTCCAGCAAGCTGACGACAGCGTTTCAGGCGGTGAGCGCGTAGTAATGGTGAGGAAGAGCAGGACTATCAGTCTTCTTTAAAACATAGCTTACTGAAAATATTTCGTAGCATCCCTCTTTTAAATTGGGATGCTTTTTTATCGGCCTTGTAACTTTGCCACACATTTTGAAAAAACAACTGATTATATATGGATGTATACTGGCCCTGCTGGCGATCCTTCTAAAATGGATCGAGTATCGCTACCTGGTGATCAACTATGCTGTGGAGATCTATGGCTCGGCCCTTGCTATTATTTTCACCGTTGTTGGACTATGGGTGGGCCGCAAGCTCACCACATCTAAGGAAAAGATCGTGCGTGAAGAAGTCATCGTGGAAAAACCTGTATACATCACTTCCCATTCAGATCTACCCAAAGCCAACCCTGAAAAGCTGGGCATCAGCAAGCGCGAAATGGAGATATTAGAACTTATGGCCCAGGGCTTCAGCAATCAGGAGATAGCCGAAAAAACCTTTCTTTCCATCCATACCATTAAGACCCATGCATCTAATCTTTTTATGAAGTTGGATGTAAAGAGAAGGACACAGGCCATCAGTCGCGCTAAAGAACTAAAGCTCATTTCCTGACTGCGCAATGACGCATGAAAACTGGACCTTTGGTATGATTTTCGGGCCTTTCGCCGCAAAACCATACTTTAGTATGAAGACAGTGCACCCGGCAAGGCCTTACTTTGCCTCCGAACTTTAAAACACAGAAAAGAAATGAAAAAGACAGTACTCGTTTACGGCCTTATTGCAGGCATCATCTGCGGAGGCACCTTGGGCATTAGTGGAATGCTGAACAGTGGCAGCCTGAATTTTGAAAATGGTATGTATTTCGGCTTTGCCAGCATGATACTTGCCGCTATTATCATGTGGGTTGGTATGGCAGCCTATAAGAAGAATCTGGGCGGCTCAATCAGTTTCGGTAAAGCTGTTGGCGCGGGCGTATTGATGGCCCTCATAGCCAGCTCTATGTATGTTTTCACCTGGATGGCCATGTATAGGACAGCCTTTGCAGGTTTCGGCGAGAAATATGCGGCTTACGCAATAGAGTCGCTAAAAAAATCAGGCAAAAGCGAAGCTGAAGTAGCTAAGAAAGAACAAGAAATACGTGAGAACATGGAGCGCTACGACAGTAATCCTGTTTATCGCGTCGGTGTTACTTACATGGAGATATTACCGCTGCAGATTGTGATAGTATTGATAGCAGGTGCAGTTCTTTCCCGGAAGAAAAAAGGCGGACCGGCCGCAGCATAAAACAGACATTATATTAAAATGAAAAGTCCCCTCGATTGAGGGGACTTTTCTGTATCAACTCTATGATATTGTTCGCATTAATTAGTACTGACCAAAAGTGTCATCGATGAAGTCAGAGAAGTGGCCCAAATCCATGTACTGAGACATGGTATGAGTGTTCTTCTTGGTATCACCTGTAAAGTTTGCAGAAAGGAACTTTACATCGTTGTGTTCCTTCTGTAAAGTCTTGTGTGTGCGGTGTACTTCTGAACGGCTAACAGCAAGTGCATGCTGGCCGTAGCGTGAAGCGAATATGCTATACATACCCTTACCGTTTACGTGATCGTGCTCGCTGTAACCAACAACTATTCTCTTGTAGTTTTCGTTATCGTTTTCGTCAAGAGAAGTGTTGTTGATGTCGTTGAAAGTCTGAACACCGGGGATAGCAGGAGCCAGCATAGCCAGCGTAATGTTCTGCTGCTTAGGCGTAGGCAGTCCGAAACCTATATCATCCAGGTAGTACTGGAAATAGCGGTCTCTCCATTTGTCAACGTTGAAAAGAGCCTGTGTAGCAACACTGGCGCCAATGCTGTGTGTCAGCAGTGTCAGGTTGATATTTTCGTCTATGTTAGCCAGCAGCTTCCTGAGTGTATAACCTACGAACAGTGAATTGATTTCAGCACGGCTGTAAGTGTAAGCAGCGTTCTGGTCGCGAAGGGCATCCCAGTAAAGCTCTACGTATACGATATCGTCTTCGCCTGTATACTCATTGATCTTTTCACGCATGCGGATGTACTCCCAGTAAGTGAAAGAGTTATCAAAACCATGTATCAGGAACACGAGCTTTTTGCTCTTGCTTTCCCTCAGCTTTGAGTTGATAGTTTTGGCATATTCTTTCAAAAGCTTCTTCTGCAGGCCTTCAAAAGAGGATACCTTGTATGCCTTTGCTACTTCATCAAACCCGTCCTCATCATGATAATTGAAATATGTCATCAGGTTGGCAGCATCTCCGTGACGGCACCTTCCATACTCAGAGTGGCAGAAATCGCCCCTCATGTAGAAGATGTTAGGGTCAGCTTTAAAGCCGTTGCTCGGATATATCTGGCCATAACGGTCCAGATACAGCCTTACAACCTTTTTAGACGGCTTTGGATGGAACAGAATATGCTCTGCCGAAGCGTTTTGAGACAAAAAGCCTAAAAAAGTAAGAAGAAGAAGAACGCGAATCCTCATAACTGTTTAAAATTTTGCTCCAATATAATAAGTTTAATTTGGAAATTATAGCGCGACTACGTATAAAAAATATCGTTTTTTGACCATTTAAGCTGTATTTCAGCCTGTCGCCGCTTCCCTGCCCGGCTTTTGGATTATGGCCATAATTGGCTAAATTCATGACATAAACAGACAGTCTTATGCTCAGCAAAGTACTACAGGCAGCACTCAACAAGCAAGTAGCCCTTGAGGCAGCCTCTTCACAAGCCTACCTGGCCATGGCTTCATGGGCCGATATCCAGCCCGGCCTCCAGGGGGTTACCGAGTTCTTTTACCAGCAGTCGGAGGAAGAGCGGGTACACATGCTGAAGCTGATAAAATACATCAACGAGAGGGGCGGTTTTGCTATTGTTCCCCAGTTGGAGCAGCCTATTGTCACTTTCCAGTCGCTGAGGAGGGTCTTCGAGGAGTTCATTCGCCACGAGGTAGGGGTTTCAGAAGCTATCAACGACCTGGTGCACATGGCATTCCAGGAGAAGGACTACGCCACCCACAACTTCCTGCAATGGTATGTGGCCGAGCAGGTAGAAGAAGAGCGCGTTGCCCGCGAACTGAACGAAAAGATGGAACTGATAGGTGAAGACAAAAGTGGCCTATACCTCTTCGACCGCGATATCCTTAATTACCGAAACAGCGGCGCCGGTGGCAGAGGTAGAAAACACCATTAATCCGCACACAGGCTTACACTTCTATTTCGCCCAATACTACCGGCCCTGCAGGCTTACGGTTATGCTTTGGGTCAAACTCCTCATAGTAGTTCTTATATCCTAAAAGCCTGGCTGTGGGTGCAAGTATGAATTTAATAAAACGAACCGCCGGCTCAGGGGCATCTGCAGGCCAGCTATCGAAATGGTTACCGTAAAGAGAGATGTATAAAAGTATCCCTGGCATTTTCATGTTGCTTGCATCCTTATCGAATAACCCATAAAACTGCGACAGGCAATACATAAAGCCCAGGGGAATACCCTGCTCGTCAGCACGTATCACTACCGATTCATTACTATGATTATAGAAGGTGTGTTTCTTTCCTTGGGGTATCTCTATGCTCTCTCCCTGCCGCAGTATTTTCTTTTCACCCTCTAATACTGCAGTTAACTCGCCCTCTTCTACCCTGCCCGCTTCATCAAAGTTGATATGGAAATGCATGGGCGGTCCCGGCGCTCTTGCATCCATCCTGAGCTCGCTGTAGACCATACAGTCTTCTATGCGTAATATGGTTTGCTGAATACCCTCAGCATCGCTGCGAAAAGTATCACCCTCCCTGAAATAGTGCTCCAGGTCAGGGAACTTTAAAGGAGCTATGATATAGTGTATGACTGAAGAGATGGTAATATAAGCCACCAACAATATGGCCATCCAGTAGAGAACTTGTAATACCATATGATTTGCATTTTCATAAATATAGAAATTGTTCCTAAGTATTGAAAGCCTGCCAAACAAGAAAAAGGTAATTTAGAGCTATCATAACTAAACTCATATGAAAAAACCTATGCTCTTCCTGGCAGTTTTACTTTGCCTCTTCACCTCCTGCAGCAGACGTTACCGGTGTTATTGCGATACACCACTCCAAACTTACTATTCGGGAGAAGGATTTACCTCTGAATACACTGCAGATTCGAAAGACGATGCAGTAGCGCAATGCGACGCATACGAGGATAACACACATACCAATTGCAGACTTCAGTAATTTCAAAGGAAAATCGCTATTATTAGCCGATGAAAACACTAGGCCTCATAGGTGGTATGAGTTGGGTATCTACCATCGACTATTACAGATACATTAACGAAGGGATCAATGCTGAGTTGGGCGGATTGAATTTCGCCCAATGCCTAATCTATTCTTTCAATTACCAGGAAATAGTCAGCAATGGCCAGAGCGGCAATATAGAAGCCAGCCAGCAGCGACTTGAAGACATAGCCGCAATGCTGGAAGCAGATGGCGTGGATGCAATAGTACTGTGCGCTAATACGGCGCACATGGCGGCGGAACGAATAGAAAAGCGGCTGAATATTCCTGTTATTCACATCGGTACGGTAACAGCCACCGCGGTAAAAAAGCAGGGCCTGGCCCAAGTGATATTGCTCGGAACTAAATTCACTATGGAAAAGAATTTCATCAAGGATAAATTTCGTGAACAAGGGATAGATGTATTGATACCCGGAGAAGAGGACCGTATCTTCATTCACCATACTATTCACGATGAGCTGGGCCGCGGACTGGTGAAACCTGAAACAAAAACCCGTTACCTGCAGATCATTAATGATCTTGTTGCCCAAGGC
>CAMPKR010000179.1 GCA_946887345.1 uncultured Bacteroidota bacterium
CTTTTTGGCAGCATGATGCACAGCGGCCAGTACACCCGGGCGGGCAGTACCTGCTGAGCAACCGCATACAGAATTGATGAAAAGGAGGCTTGTGCCTTCTTGTTTCAGAGCAGTATCTACCTGGTTAGCGTCCAGCAATTCTTCAAATCCGCCTTGTGTCATTTCTGCCTTCATTGGCGACACTATTTCTAATGGATACATTTATATACCTGTTTTGGCGGCAAATCTACGCCTTTACCTCATTTTTACCGAAATATATCTATAAGATATACTGATAGAAAAAAGCTGCCCAGGCAGGGCCGGAGCAGCTTTAGCAAAAAGAATAATGTGTCTGCTATTCTTTTATCAACTTATAAGAAAGAGTGCCATTTGCGGTATTTAAGTTCAAGAGATAGACACCTGTGGAAATCCCGTTCAACGGAATGTTTACGCGATTGGCGCCTGTAGTAAGTGCCGCCTTGGTGCTCCATACTGAGCGTCCTGTAATGTCACGAAGCTGTATATCAGCATCAGCATTTCCGGAAATAACGATATCGAGATTGGCAGAGTTCTGAGCCGGGTTGGGGTAGAGTTGGATATCTGCCTGGAGCGTACCGATATTCTTTACAGACAAAGTAGGAGGCAGGCACAAAGCGCGACTGCTGTTGCCTCTTATTTCACCATTAGGATTGGCAGCAGTATGATAGTTGCTATATACGCTGTCTTTCCGGAATTTGTTAGACATCATAGCGTCGAAAGCAACCGTGGCTGTATCTCTCCAATAGCCGAACACACCGCCATTGGAGTACCAGGGCATCAGGTCGAGTATAACCGGTCCGTTCTGGCCAGGATTATTATTGTGCAGATGTGCCATGGTAGGGCTAATATCATTTGTAACAATCATTATGTGAGCATTGGTCTGATCACGATCAATGGAAACCATACCTGAACCGTCAGCAATCGTTGTTACCATGGGTACTTCCTGGTCGCCGGTAAGCTTGAATGTATAGCCCTCACGGAACGTGCGGTATATCTGCGCACGAATTTCGCCGCTCGGGTTGGCCACGGTGTGAACGTTGAAATAGATATTACCCCTGTTAAGGTGAGAAATAAAACTATCCTGCAGATCAATGCCCGTAAGGTAACCTTGTATCATGTTGCCATTGATAGATGTACCTGGTATGCCTACTACTATATTGCCGTTACTGCCAGGTGCTCCCATATGGAAGTGTGCGTCAGCTATCGCACCACTTAAGCCGTTTACCTGCGCATCGTACCACATGGTGTCAAAGGTATGGTTCATTACGAGAGTGATTTCTCCGATGGCAGACGTTGCGATAGGCGGCACCTGTTGTGCGCCATTAGCATGGCCGTCGTAGTGCAGTCCGGACTGTACCGTTAGCTGAGCACGGATTTCACCACTTGGATAGTTAGCCGTGTGTACATTGATGTAGATGCTATCAGCCATTAACTCGCTGAGGAAGCTAATAGTATCGAAGCTACCCATGATGCGGTTGCCATTTAGGTATGGCATCAGGTCTTTCACAACCGGACCAGTAACTCCCGTAGGAGCTACGTGCAGATGAGCACCGGTGATGGCGCTGCTGAGCCCATCAATTGACACATCAAACCATAGCCTGTCCATATGCTGAGCAAGATTGAAGGCTCCCACGGCCTGGCCCGTAGTAGATACAGGAGGTACTTCCTGGGCGCCGGTTAGCCGAACAGCCATTCCTCGGTCGGTTTCCAGCATTACCTGGCCACGAATCTCACCATTTGGATTCGCCGCAGTATGCAGATTAACGTATAACTGGCCATCGAGCATTTTCTGTATGAGAGATGCAGTTAGAGATGAACCAGTTATTACAGCTTCGACCCTATCGTTGCCTGAAACATAGCTCATTAAGTCTAGTACTACGGGGCCATTGGTACCCATTGGACCTTCGTGTATGTGCAGGCCTGTAATGCCTCCGCTGATACCCGTGTAAGTTCCCCTGATACAAAGGGTGTCCCTATTATCGCTCAAATACAAAGTGGTGACACCGACGGCATTAGTACTCACCATTGGAACCTGCTGTGCACCGTCAAGCCTGGCAGAGAATAAGTACTTGGATGTCAGGTGATCGGCATATGCATTGCTGAAACTGACCATTGCCCCCAAAAGGGTGAAAAGCCATTGTGTAAGTTTTTTCATAAGCTAAATTTTATTAGTATTGATAATTGGTCTTGCATAAAATACGAGCCGCGAAGGCCTTTGGATTTCAACCAGACGACGAAAAATGCTGATAAAAAAAACTCTACTGTTTACATTGCTGTCAATCACGATATTAGCTTGCGGCGAAGGTGAAAAAAAAACTGATGAAGCGGTAATTTCCTTTGGTGAGCTGCTGGACGATTACTGGGAAGAAAGGATGCAACTTTTCCCAATTGAGGCGACTGCGAATGGGGATAATCGCTACAATGACCGGCTTACTATTACAATAGCTGAAAGCTTCAGGGATAGCCTGGGGAGATTCTATCAAAAGTATATTTCCCGGCTGGAAAACACAGATAGTGCCAGCCTGGATGCGGAGGAGCAGGTAAGTTATGGCCTACTGAAGTACGAAATGCGTATGGGGATTGAGGGATTGAAATATCCAACCCACTATATTCCTATTAACCAGTTCTGGGCTTTCACGCTCGATTTTCCACAGCTGGGATCAGGAGACGGCAATCAGCCCTTTAAAACTGTAAAGGACTACGATAATTTTTTGGCGAGGCTGGCAGCGTTCCCTGCCTGGACGGATACAGCTATTAACAATATGCGTAAAGGCATTGAAAAAGGATGGGTATTGCCGCGACCACTTGTGGTGAAGATGCTGCCTCAACTAAAGGCAATGATAGTAAGTGATAGAACGCAGAGTGTGTTTTATGGGCCGGTGAAGAAAATGCCCGATAGTTTTGGTAATAACAGGCAAAGACTGGAAGTCGCATATGGACAGGCGATAGATAGTATAGTTGTACCATGCTATACGAAGCTGCATCGTTTCTTTGAAGAAGAGTATCTGCCGAAAGCAAGAGGAAATCATGGAATCAGCGCGATCCCGATGGGAGCTGAGTACTATCAATTCTGCATCAGGCAATGGACAACTACGCAGTTGAGTCCTGATAGTATTTACAATATCGGGCTGAGTGAAGTTGCGAAGCTGGAGGCTGAGATGAACAAAGTGAAAGACGAAGTTGGCTTTAAAGGGACACTGCAGGATTTCTTTGAATTCATGAATAAGGATAGCCGGTTTTATCCTTTCAGTACTGAACAAGAGGTGTTGGACAGTTTTTGGTCGATAAAAAAGCAGGAAGACCCGCAGCTGAAAAAATTGTTCAACAATGTGCCTAAGTCGCCTTTTACAATAAGGCAAACGGAAGAATTCAGGGAAGCCTCAGCAAGTGCGGAATATAATCCTGCGTCTGAAGATGGCACACGGCCTGGTATTTTTTATACACCTATTATTGATCCAAAGAAATTTAATGCTGTAGGGATGGAAACCCTCTTCCTACATGAAGCGATACCGGGGCACCATTACCAGATATCATTGCAACAGGAGAATAAGGACATGCCCAAGTTTCGTCGCTTTCTTTGGTATGGAGCTTATGGCGAAGGCTGGGCGCTATATTCCGAATCCCTCGGTAAGGAGCTGGGATTGTTCCAGAACCCATACCAGTATTTCGGCCACCTGAGCGATGCCATGCACAGGGCTATACGCCTGGTGGTGGATGTGGGTATACACCATAAAAGCATGAGCAGGGAAGAGGCCATTGCCTTTATGCGCAGCCATGAGCGCATTTCTGAAGACGAGGCTACAGCAGAAATAGAGCGCTATATGGCTATACCAGGGCAGGCACTATCTTACAAGATAGGTCAGCTTACTATCAGGGCTGAAAGAACAAAATACGAGCAACAACTTGGGTCGAAATTCAATATTGCATCCTTCCACGACGAGGTTTTGAAGTATGGCTGCTTACCTTTGCAGGTACTACAGGGCAAACTTGCCCAATGGGCGAAAAAATAAGGAATGGGACAATTGCATATAGCTACCAGAAGCCATATAGACCACCTGATAAACAAGCGACCCGGCGAAACCAAGCTCGGAGAAAAGGTACAGACAGTACATGAAAGTAACTGGGCTGAAGAACTAAAACAGAGTTCAGCGAGGTTTGTGCTGCTGGGTATACCGGAGGATATAGGTGTACGCGCAAACTATGGAATAGGGGGTGCGCATACGCTTTGGGAGCCAGCACTAAAGGCAATTCTGAACGTGCAGCATACTGACGAATTGAAAGGAAATGATCTGCTGGTACTCGGTGATTTTAATTTCCGTGACCTGATGGCAAGGGCAGAGCAGGCAGACGTTCAGGCATTGCGCGAGTTGGTCGCTTACATTGATGAAAAAGTATTTCCTGTAATACAAACTATAATCGCTGCCGGCAAGACACCTATAGTAATAGGCGGAGGGCATAATAATTCCTATCCTTTGCTTCACGGCGCTTCACTTGCTAAAGGATGTAAGGTCAATTGTATTAACCTGGATGCACACAGCGATTATCGCATGATGGAAGGAAGACATAGTGGCAATGGTTTTCGCTATGCTAAGAAGAAAGATTTTTTAGAAAAGTATGCTATCATTGGCCTGCATAAAAGCTACAATTCGCAGGAAGTGCTGAATGAGCTTAATACTGATAAAGACATTGCGTATAGTTTTTACGAAGACATATTTATTGATAGCAGGCTGGATTTTGATGCCGCAATTAATAACGCACTCACACACACGTCGGGGAAGATTACCGGCATCGAGCTGGATATGGATAGCATCGAGCACGTTTTAGCCAGTGCGGCCACTCCTTCCGGTATCAGTACTCTAAAGGCACGTAGGTATGTAAGCACTTGTGCGCAGAAAGCAGATGTCGCTTACCTGCATATTACTGAGGGGGCTACAAAACTGAAGCAGGGTAAGGAAGATATCTATACTGCTAAACTGGTAGCCTACCTGGTGACGGATTTCATGAGGAATACCCCAATGCCTAAAAGGGCTTTTTAATTTACAGGCCGGGACTATTAAAGGTATCTCCCTGGTTCATATCGCCTGTCTGAAATCCCTTTTTGAACCAATACATGCGTTGTTCTGAAGAGCCGTGAGTAAATGCATCGGGCACTACACGCCCCTGGCTTTGCTGTTGCAGGCGATCATCACCTACTGCACTTGCAGCGTTAAGACCTTCTTCTATATCGCCTTCTTCCAGTACATCATACATTCTGTGTGCATGATGGGCCCAAACGCCGGCGAAGAAATCGGCTTGTAATTCCAACTTTACAGACATGCGATTGGCTTCGGTTTTGCTGGCATTTTGCATGTAGCGTTGCGCTTTGTCGGAAATACCGAGGAGGTTTTGTACGTGGTGACCTATTTCGTGAGCTATTACATAGGCCATAGGAAAATCACCACCAACACCAAAGCGTTCTTCCATTTCACGGAAGAAAGATAAATCCATATAGGCTTTCTGATCAAGGGGGCAGTAAAACGGGCCGGTGCTGGAACCAGCTGATCCACAACCTGATTCAGTA
>CAMPKR010000180.1 GCA_946887345.1 uncultured Bacteroidota bacterium
ATCAGTTGCAGGGTTTTAGATCAATTTTGCGACTAATTTTTTGATGGTGGTGTCGCCAGGTAAGGGTTTCAGCGGATTATGACTCAATTTCAGCTCAAGACAGATCATTTTTAGATTCATTTTACGTCAATTATAGATTCATTCAGCTCAGTTATACCTCAATTCAGATACATTCAGATTCATGAGAAGCGGCCCGGGATGATACCATGTTTAATTTGATAAGACGCAGCTTCAGGGTCTTCGTCGGAATCGTACTGGACTCCATCGGTATCGATGATGACCCGGAAGTACTTGGGTAGGTTCTTGTCAGTTGAATTTTTAAACAACGCAATTTCGGGATTGACGTTGCGCCAACGATCGTCGACGTTCTTTTTGAGGTTGGTAATCATGGTGATGATCTTTGATTTGCTTTCGAGTTCTTCAGGTGTGCAATAACGCTCGCCATCCTCGCGACTCATAACATTCTTGTTGATCTGGCGAAGTTCCTCGTAGAGCTGATGTGTTTCCTTTTCGGGCGAATGAAAGGCCGCATCTTTCTGCTGTGCCCAGCGGCCATTACGTACCCAAAGGGACATTGTCCGCTCGGCTACCCCGACTGTGAATGCTATTTCTTTCTGAGTTGCGGCGCTGGTAAAATAAAGAAAGCGCGCCTGTGCTTTCTGATCCCTTTTGTGAGCAGGCATAATAAAGAGGTTTACAGTTAATTCTCAATAGCGCAATGACTCGATGACTCAGTTGCGCTTTAGCCACATAAAGTTACGATGCTATTTGGCCGGGATGAAAAAAAGATATACACAAAATAGAGTTTTTAACAAGGTGTTTTGATGACGGGTTCCTGTGTTTCAATGCTGTGGACCACCCCGGGCCGGCAGCGCAGAGGGCTTGGCGGGCCACCCCTCCAAATAACAGGAGGGGTGCTTTTCTTTTATTGTTATTCTGATTGTGATTTCTGCCCACCCGCTGCGGACCACCCCGGCCCGGCTATAGAAGCAACAAAACTTGTAGGCCTGAGCGGAATCGAAGGCTTGCTGAGGGAACGCTATTCTTCCGGGCCATAGTTCGGCTCTCCCGCAATGCTGCGGGACAGGCTGCTCACCATGATATTGTTTGTTCAGCTTTCTGCGGTACATTAGAGTTTGTCTGAACTGGAATTTATAAGATTAATCGAATTCTGAAATGCGGTTGCCGGGCGGACGGCGTTACATTCACCTTTTTCGTGCATCCGCGTTGCAAATGAGGACGAACGGGGCATGCCACTGCACGCCCCTGGCCCCTAAAGGGGAGAATTTACGCGCGTTTAGTACTTTGATCTTGCTTTGGAATAATTGCTGCCGGGCACAGCCCTTCGTCCTATTCCTGATTTAAGTTACGCTGCGCTTAAAACTTAAACCAGATAAGACTGACAGCCGTAGTAACAGCAGACATTGTTTGCCATAAACTTACGAACCTTACAACTTCCCCATTACCGTCCATAAACCCAATTTTTTACGTGTTTAAAACGGTAATTTTATTGCCAAGCATATCCCACACAAAAAAGCCCGCATCTCTGCAAGGCTCAATACAAAAATTAAGTTCGTTACTCCTTCACTATCTTCTTAGCTTGCCTGGCCCCATTGGCATCAGTTACAGTAATGAAATAGACGCCCGCCTGCAAATGCGAAATACTTAGTCTTGCTGTTTCCCCTGCAATACTTTTTTCCATTACTCGCTGGCCAATAGCATTAACAACAACCAAATTCTTAAGTTTACTTTCAGATCTGATGTTTATTTCATCACTTGCTGGGTTAGGATAAAAACTGAATGATAATGGCCTT
The DNA here is from genome assembly GCA_946887345.1 of uncultured Bacteroidota bacterium. Next base: position 1,815 of record CAMPKR010000180.1, read on the forward strand.
ACTTCACTTATGTAAGTAGGCCAGCAATGAGGATTGAAACTGATTTTGCGGATTCGAGAATTTTGATTATCTGCAATTAACAAATTTCCACAATGATCGAAAGCCATTCCTTCAGGAAAAGACAAGTTGGCTGAAATAGCATCATTCCCGTCTCCTGAAAAACCTTGAATTCCATTACCTGCAACAGTATGAATATAACCTGCAGCATCGATCATGCGTATTCTGTGATTATTATGATCGCTAACAAATAAGTTGCCGTTCTTATCAAACGCAAGAGACCAAGGATGTAACTGGGACAAGATCGCTGGAATATTGTCACCATTATATGTTGGGATACCGTTGCCAGCTATCGTTGTTATAATGTTTGTTGTCGCATCCACTCTTCTTATCCTGGAATTACCATCGGCAATGAAAATATTCCCATTGCTATCAACGCACACTCCTGTTGGACCATCAAATGAAGCTAATGTTGCTGGGCCACCATCGCCGCTGAAGCCTACCTGCCCGCTGCCTGCTACTGTAGTAACGGTTCCCGCAACCGTAATTTTCCTTATTCTTGAGTTAACATTATCAACAAAATAAAAATTACCAAAAAGGTCGAATGCATGTCCGTGCGGATTACATAAGCTTGCGCTGGTAGCAAGTCCACCATCTCCAGTAAAAGAGCAACTATCATTTCCAATAACTGTAGATACAACAGTAGTACTTCTATCAACCTTCCGTATCCTATTATTTAAATTATCCGAAACGTAAATGTTAGCACTTGCATCCAAACAGATCCAAGTAGGCATATTAAATTTTGCTGCCAATGCTATGCCGCCATCTCCATCAAATCCGGCACTGCCTGTACCAGCTATAGTTTGTATGTATCCATTTTCATCTATCCTTCGAATTCTATGACTAGGTCCGTTTGCGACAAAAATGTTACCGGAAGTATCACAAGCAATACTTTTCAACAATCCCAGATCAATAGACGTGGCCGGTACATTTTCATTGTCTCCACTACCACCACCGGCAACTGTTGAGATGATTTGGCTATTAACCCTTGTCGGTATTAGTAGCACAAACAAAATAATTCGGAACCAATTTCTCATATTAACAAATATACACCGGACAATTCCCTGTACCACAGTTTCGGTAGTAAAGCGTCTTGCCTGGAATTGTAGTCCCAAAGATAGGCATATCTGGAACTACAATATTATTAGCGTGAAACGCACACGCAAGCACCGAACTTATATCACACCCAAATATCCCCGCCCAGTCATGGCTGGCATTATTGCCGCTGCCTCCCAGTATGGCAGAGCAGTCGCCGGTTACAGTGTTCTCACGTCCGCTGCCTATAAACCCAAAGGCGCCGCTTACTACGTTCAGCTGCCCCGTCACAATGGAAGAATGGCTGTTGCATACCTCGTTGTCATTATACCCCCCCACAAAGCCCGCCTGGAGCGCGTTTTATTAAGGCTAAATGTCACACTGGGTCCGAGTCGACAGGCTCCTCCTCCGCTGGTATTATCCCCACCGGCTTGTTTTCCACCACAGGCGCCAGCTTGCGGTCGCTATACCGTTCCACCCTCCGGATAACGGTCAGGGAGATAAATAACCAGAGAAAGCCCAGGCAATAGCCCGCCACCACATCGCTGGCATAGTGCACCCGCAGGTAAACCCGGCTCACCCCTATCCCGCAGATCATAAGGAAGAAAAAAGCCACCAAAGCCCACTTCAGGGTCCCGCTCCTGGCGCTGCGCCAGGCAATATAGATCATGAGCCCAAAAAATGTAACAGCCGTGAGCGCATGCCCGCTGGGGAAGCTGAGTCCGCGGGCCGCCTCCAGCAAGGGTATCTCCGGACGCGGCCTGCCAAAGAACTGCTTCATCACCAGCATTATCAGCAGGCTGCTTATAGCCACCGAGGGCACCCTCACCGAGTACCACCTGTGCCTCCGCAGCAGGAAGTAAGCTATCAGCGCCACATTCACCGGTATCAGCACTTTATGAGAACCTATAAAGGAGAAGATCTGCATCACCGTTGTCGTTCCGGGGCTCACCAGTCCGCCTATGTACTTAAAAGCCTTCTCGTCGAAGCCGGTCCGCTCGTGAACGAAGACCTTCCGCACCAGGTACACAAAGGTCGCAAGCGATGCAGCGAACAACACCAGGCTAATCGCCATCTCCACCGACATCAGCGCCGCCGAAGCCCAGAACCTGCTTACCTTATGACGGATCTTTTTAAGCATATCAGCCTATTTACTAAAATATTATGCCGTATGATGTTGATAGAGCGAGAAAGTGAGCGGAGGAGCAATCACCCTCTACATTGTCGCAAATCCCCCCGGCAAATCTATTCAATCAAACTACTTTTGTAACACAATACAAGCACTATGACATCAAAAAAAATATGGGCGAATTACACCGTCAGCGACCTGGCGCGGACAAGCAGGTTTTATACGGCACTGGGCTTTAAGGCCAATGGCACATTCAATGAAGACCTGTGCAGTTTCTTTTTTGGCGAGGACAAGTTCGTTATTCACTTCTTTCTAAAAGACGTGCTCCAAGCTAACGTCAAAATAGAGATCGGCGATGCTCACCGGGCAAACGAGATCATTTTTACACTTTCCGCTGAATCCAAGGAACAGGTGGATAGCTGGGCCAAAGAGGTGGAAGCAGCAGGCGGATCGATTGTTTCACCTCCTGAAGAATTTGGCGGGGGTTACTACGGCTTTGTCTTTGCCGACCCCGATGGCCACAAGTTCAATGTGTTTTATATGTAGGGTCACACTTAAATGGCAGCTCTCAGCTGCCATTTGCATTGTTATATAAAGCCAGTTTAGAATCTAAAGTTGAAGAAAAACCTGTTGGAGAATACTCCCAGGTTAAAATCCAGCAGGCCGTTGCGGCTGCCGCTCATCGTTGCCAACTTATACGACATTTCCATCGGGCACAGTTCAGCACCGAAGCTCACCCTGTTAAACTGCAGCTTGCCCCCTATTGACGGAACAAATCCTACATAGGTCATGCTCACGTTTTTTATGCCCAGCGGTCTCGTATCAGAGGTGTTGTAGTAGGTGCCGCCAGGCTCCTTGTATTTACTTGTCTCATAGTCTTCAGTTTTACCCCCTCCAGTACCACCCCGCAGTTCCAGCGCAGCAAACAGGTACACCCTTTTATAAAAATGCCTCTGCATCTCCACACCTGCACCTACAAAGGCCATATTCACGTTGGTATTGCTGAATACTGAATAGACGGTGTCATTATTGGCTGCTTTGGACGAAGGACTTTCATCGTACATAGAATACCTGGCAAATGATACCAGGGTCCTGTAGGCCGTGTTGGGCTTTACCCAGTGCTTATAATGTACACCCGCCATTATCAGTGTGTTGTTGGCACTGGTGCTGATGACCGCGTTAGAAAAGAGACCCACCTCATTATTTCTTATGGGCGCAACCGGAATTATTGCCTCCTTGTCCTGTGCAGTGGCGGGTAGCGCACAGGCTACGCCCAGAGTAAGTAAAATAGTTTTTAGCATGAGGATGGATGTTTTCTGGTTAACGTCTAAACTGAGAACTAATTGTGCAGCTTCACCTGTTTTAAGGCTTTTTTAGATTTCCAGAAGAAATAACCTATCACCGCGAACATGGTAACGGGTGAAAGCCAATGAGGAACATGGGCACCGAAAGCTTCTGCTATCATGATCGCGCCTAGTCCGAAGATGGCG
>CAMPKR010000181.1 GCA_946887345.1 uncultured Bacteroidota bacterium
GGATTCTGGCATTTGGCATAGCTAGGGATATTGTTGGATCGGCTTCTACGGAAATGGAACTTTCGGCAGTTGCCGATATCCAATCCCTTAGAACAGCATTGGAGGAACGCTATCCCAAGCTGAAACAATTGCGTTCATTCATGCTGGCCTTGAACAGCGAGTATGCCATCGGCCCGGAACAATTGAACGAAAACGACGAGATTGCCATTATTCCACCTGTAAGCGGAGGGTAAAGATGACAGACATTCAATTATCACCAACACCTCTGGAGGTACAACGCTGCCTCGATTTTGTCAGCGATGCAGCTGTTGGCGGTATTGATGTATTTGTCGGAACTGTTCGAAACCAAACTAAGGGCAAGGAGGTACTAAAGCTGGAATTTGAAGCTTATGAGCCTATGGCCCTTCGTGAAATGCAAAAGCTTGCTGACCAGGCGCGCGAAAAATGGGATGTGCTTCGTATCGCCGTTCATCATCGCACAGGAGTATTGGGAGTAGGGGAGATCCCGGTAATTATTGCAGTGTCAGCTGCTCACCGTGCCGCGGCTTTTGATGCCTGCCGCTATATTATTGATACACTGAAGGAAACTGTTCCTATCTGGAAGAAAGAATACTTTGCCGGCGGAGAGGTATGGGTCAATGCTCATCCCTGAGTTACACGCAGGATATTGATGCCGCCTTCTAATGAGTATATAATAAGTCCCTGCATTTTATCCTGGAGCCATTTCGCAGCCTGTGCACTTCTTTTTCCACTGGCACAATAGAATACTATTTCCTTAGCATCGCCAATTTCCCGCCACCTGTCTTCAATACTGTCAAGTGGAATATTGAGGCCTCCGATGTTGAAATCAGAATGTTCCTCTTCTGTCCGTACATCTATAAGATAAATTCCACCCTTTGCATCCAGTTCTTTTTTGCTGATAGTTTGAATGCGGCCTGCCCCGCTGAGGTCTGTGATATTGGTTTTTGTAGTCATGCCTATCTTTATAACACTGCTCTGCATGCTTTGCGCATTAAAGATGAACATTCTTCCCTTCAGTACGTCACCTGTACCTGTTATTAGTTTTATAGCCTCATTCGCCTGCATAGTACCGATGATCCCTGCTATAGTCGGCAATACACCGCCATCCGCACAGTCAGGTATCGCCATTGCATTTACTTCAGGAAATGCATCCCGGTAGTTCGGGCTGCGGCTGCCATCTTCATTCAGCATGTTCCATATAGCTACATGTCCTTCATATTGGTAGATCGCTCCATGTACCATCGGTTTGCCGGCCAATACGCAGGCATCATTGAGTAGGTAGTGTGTTTCAAAATTATCTGTGGCATCAAGCACCTGGTCATAGTTGCCTATCAACCCCAGTACGTTTTCAGAGTTTACCCTTACTCCATGTACATTAATCTGAACATGTGGATTCTGCGCTTCTAACTTCTTTTGTGCAACAGTCACTTTCTTTTGCCCTACTTCATTTTCAGCATACAGTATCTGCCTGTGCAGGTTACTAACGTTTATTGTGTCATGATCGGCAAGGCCAATAGTGCCAATTCCCGCCGCAGCCAGGTATTGCGCTGCAGGGCAACCTAATCCGCCCATACCGACGATAAGCACTTTTGCCGTTCGCAGTTTTTCCTGTGCAGCCTTGCCGAATCCCGGCAAGGCTACCTGGCAGCTATATCTTATCTCATGCTCCCGCATCTGCTTGTTGTTTTTGTAGTATCTCTCTCACTGCTGTTGCATCTTCCGGTGTATTGGTATTCATCAATGCACCGGGGTATTCGGCTTTAATGATGCGCACATTATCACTTTTTATCAATGCTTTCCGGGGGCATTTATATCCCTCGTCCGCGAGGCTCAGTAAATAGGGAAATGCTTTCGGTTCCCATATGGTTATAAGTGGCTCAGGCAATCCGTCATAAGGACTTTCAAAAGTGGTTGCAATAGCTGCCGGATGCCTGTTGTCAATTAGTTGTTGCAATGTCTTCTCTCCCAGCAGCGGCAGATCGCAGGCTACTACCAGCCATGCGCTTCCCGGTTCTTTTGCAAATGCAGAAAGGATGGCTCCATAGGGGCCCATGCCTATGTAGCTGTCAGGCAATATAGGATAGCTGCTATTTACTATCTGCTGTTCATCCCGGCACGAGATATAGGTTGTTTCGCAAAACTTACTCAACAGTTCAGCAACATATTCTCTTTGTGGCATACCATGCCAGGCAATGGTTCCCTTGTCCTGGCCCATGCGCAGGCTTTTTCCACCTGCCAATACTACACCGTTCAGTTTAGCCACGTTTAAAATCATTTTTGCCTCCCGTCTTTTCCATCAGCTTCGTTTCCTTTATTACTATGTCATGACTTAGCGCTTTGCACATGTCATATACTGTCAGCGCGGCTATTGACGCGCCCACCAGCGCTTCCATTTCTATCCCGGTTTTAGCGGTGATCATAGCAGTGCAATCTATCTCTAGTTCGTTACTGTTATTAATGTTGATCGTTATGTCGCAATTCTCCAATCCCAGCGGATGACAGAGAGGTATCAGTTCGCCCGTTTTCTTGGCAGCCATTATTCCTGCAATGATCGCTGTCTGGAATACCGGGCCCTTCTTTGTCTGAATATCACCTTCGCTCAGTTTCTCCAGAACTGCCTGCGGCAACATGATTATTGACCGCGCGGTTGCAGTTCTGTGACTAACTGCTTTCTCGCTCACATTTACCATGGTAGCACGGCCGTCTTTGTCCAGGTGTGAAAAATCACTCATTAATAATTTGTTTAAAAGGCCAGGCCCTGAAGACATCACCTTTTTTAAAGTTATTCAATTCCGCAGGCAATTCAAGAAATGCATCTGCCTCCGCCAGGTTGGCCATGTCGCCTGAACCGTTGCCTTCGGCAGGAGTAGCCACCAGCTGAGCCTGCTCATTCACGCTCAATTTAACCTGCAGAAAGTACTGTAGCCTAGGCTCAAATGAAATATTACTATCCATCACTGCATAAAGTTTTTGCTCTGGTAAACCAGCGCTCCTTTTGTACCAGGGCACAAAATACCTGTGAAAACACATAAACGTCGAGACAGGATTCCCCGGAAAAGCAAACACCACAGTCCTACCTTTGTGCGTCCCGAACCAAAACGGCTTCCCTGGCTTTTGCCGCACCTTGTGAAACAATTTCCGGACCAGTAGCTTTTCCAGCGTCTTCGCTATAAGATCAAATTTTCCCATCGATACTCCGCCGCTAATTATTATTGCATCGTATTGCTCCAGGCACTTGCCAAGTTTTCCTTCTATTATTTGTTCATCGTCAGGCAGGTGCAATAGCTCCGTATCCAGGCCCTGCTCACGCAAAGCCGCCTCTATAGTATAACTATTGCTCCTTCGGATTTTGTAGGCCGGGGGAGTATCACTCACATCCTGAAGCTCATCACCGTTTGTTATAGCCACTATTCTTGGAGGTTTTCGCACTTTAAGTAGCTTCTTGCCTGTGAAAGCTGCTGCACTTACGGTCGCTGCTGTTACCAGGGTATTTGCTGCCACAATTACCTCTCCTTCTTTCCTGTCTGTCCCTTTCCTGTGTATATTTTGTCCTTTTCGGATGCTTTCAGTCAGCAGTCTTGCCACTCCCTCGTTTATATCAAGGTCTTCATAGCGCACTACGGTATCTGCTGTATCGGGCACCGCTGCTCCTGTCATTATTTCAATGCAGCATTCTACGCCTTCCAATTTTATAGGTTCTTCGCCCGCCGCTTGTGTACCGGTTATTTTAAACGAGGTAATTCCCTTAGCCAATGCCTCATGGCGGATGGCTATCCCGTCCATAGTAGCCCTGTTAAAGGCAGGCATATCCCTGTCTGCAACTATATTCTCAGCCAGCACACAGCCTAATGCCTCCCGGAAATCTTTTTCTTCCGTGCCAAAGTCTCTTGCATGGCCCAGCACTATTTGCGTTGCTTCTTCTACACTTATCATGCTAGCCTCCTATTGTCGCCATCGATTCTGTTACCTGAAGTTTCTGCTTCCTGCCCTGCTCTGCAGCCCGGCCATCTACAGGTTTGCCTGCAATTGCACCTAGCATGCACTCCAGCACTTCCGCATCGCTTCTCTCGGTTCTGAGCAGATATCGCACGTTCATTACGCCTTCATCATATAGGCAGGTTTTAAAACTGCCACCAGGAGTAATGCGTATCCGGTTGCAGGTTCCGCAGAAAGACCGCGTGTAGGCTGCTATTATGCCCACAGTTCCTTTATGCCCCGGAATATGGTAGTTGTATGACGTAGAATTCGGCGTGTCCGTTATTTTATATATTTCTGGGTATGTCTCTTCTATTTTCTGCAGTATGCTGATGTGGTCCCACTGCAGCGAGCCGTAAGTATGGCTTTCACCGTTAAAAGGCATTTCCTCAATAAAACGTACGCCTATTTTTTGTTCCTTCGTCAGCGCTACCAGTGAAGCAATATCTTCAATATTTTTTCCTGCTATTACCACGGCATTCAGCTTCACATCCATCTCGTGTTCTTGCAGTACCTGTAAGGTATGGAGTACTTTATCCAGCTCATCTCTGCGGGTGATCTCAAAAAAGCGCTGCCGGTCCAGGGTGTCCAGGCTCAGGTTCACAGATTTGATGCCCAGTTGCTTCAGCGCAGGAACATGAGGCGCGGTAAGCACACCATTAGTGGTGATCGACAGTTCCTTAAGTCCCGCCAATTGTGATAGCTCTTCAAGAAAGGGCATGATGTCTTTTCTTACAAAGGGCTCGCCCCCGGTTATTCTTATTTTCTCTATTCCGTTGTTTACCAGCAGCCGGCAAAGACGCAGCATCTCCTCGTAGCTGAGAATTTCCTTGCGTTCCAGCCAGTTGAGCCCTTCATGGGGCATACAGTAAAAGCAGCGCAGGTTGCACCTGTCCGTAACGGCCAGCCGCAGATAGTTGATTTTCCTGCCATGTTGGTCTCTTATTCCCGCCTGCATCGGCGTCTAAGTTCCGATATTATGAGGAAAATGCCTTGACCGGCCTATATATATTAAAAATGCGAAAATAGAGACTTTCTGCACGCCCATGATGCCTAGACCAGTTTGCTGATCTCCTTTTCATCCCAGCCGAGGAAGAACCTGCCCTTGCCCAGGTCCCAAACAGGGCGCTTAATGATAGAGTTATGCTCCAGCATCAGGGCGATGGCCCGGGCCTTATCAGTCGCTCCCGCTTTATCGGCTTCCGGGAGCTCGCGGAAGGTGGTGCTGCGGCTGTTCAGGAGCTTAGCCAGCGGCAGGTGCTCCAGCCAGTGCTCTATGGTAGCCTTGTCAAGTCCGTGTGCACGGTAGTCGTGGAAGCGGTAGGGGAGGCCTTTGGCATCCAGCCACTTAAAGGCTTTTTGCATGATGTCGCAGTTCCTGATGCCGCAGAGGGTGATCATGCTGCAAAATAAGAGATGACTGCCATATAGCGACATGTCTCTGCCGGATGCTGACGTGTAAGTTGCCAGGTACTGACATGTCTGCTGCCGGAACCTGGCAGACAACTGCCGCATAAGTGCCAGTT
>CAMPKR010000182.1 GCA_946887345.1 uncultured Bacteroidota bacterium
GCTTTTTTATTGCCCGGCCATCATCCACATCGTGTTGATTATTGTTATTTGGCCTGCAATTTGCTTTCCTTATATTTGCTCAAAGCGTTTTTGTTCATGGCTCTATTGTCTTTGCTGTTACAGGTAGATTCAGCTGCGCAGGCGGCTGCGGCGGTATCAACCCCGGCTCCTGAAGAAATATCACTGCTGGCTTTACTGATGGAAGGTGGTGTATTGATGATACCCCTGCTTCTGTGCTCTATATTGCTGGTATATGTATTTGTGGAGCGCCTGATGGTGATACGCAGGGCATCCAAACTGGACCCCATGTTTATGGCAAGGATACGCGAGCAAGTAACAACCGGTAACCTGCAGGGTGCAAAGTCGCTTTCAAAAGGATTTGACAACCCGATCGCCCGCATGATAGACCGCGGCCTCAACCGGATAGGCAAACCGATCGACCACATAGAAAAATCGATGGAGAGCGTTGGCAAGCTGGAAGTATACAAGATGGAAAAGAACATTTCCATCCTTTCTACACTGGCTGGCATAGCGCCTATGTTCGGCTTCCTGGGTACTATTGCCGGTATGATCATATTATTCTTCAATGTGCAGCACCAGGGTTTTTCACTGGAAAGTATTGCAGGCGGAATCTATACAAAGATGGTTACTTCTGCTGTGGGTTTGATCATCGGCCTGTTGGCATATGTGGCTCACAATTACCTGAACGCACAGATCAACAAAAATGTGAACAAGATGGAGGCCGCCTCCGTAGAATTCTTAGACATATTACAGGAACCGGCACGCTAATCTGCGCTTATGAATCTGAGAAAACATCTGAGGGACAACCCGGAGCCGCATACAGGAGCGTTGAATGATATTCTTTTCATCCTGCTGCTGTTCTTCCTGATCATATCTACTTTGGCTAATCCAAATGTGGTTAAGCTCACCATTCCGCGCGCTCAAAGCGATACCAAAGCCAAGCAAACTGTGGTAGTGTCTGTAGACGCACAGCAACGGTTCTTTGTAGGTACTACTGCCACCATCCCCGACTCTCTTCAGTCTGCTATATCACGGATCGTAGCAAAGTCGGATGATGCGGAACCCACGGTGGTGATCAATGCCGACAAAAATGCGACCGCTGATAACATCGTTACTATTATGAAGGCTGCAAGAGCATTGAAGCTCCGAACAGTACTGGCCGTAGACAAAGAAAAGTAATCCACATATAGCGGTAACATCATCCCTGCTTGCTTATTTTTGTTTCAAACGCAGATCATAGGCAGCTACACTTCCATATTAGACAGCCCGATAGAATACCTGAAAGGTGTAGGTCCGCAACGTGGAGAAATGCTGCGTAAAGAGTTGCAGATAAATACGCCTGGCGATCTGCTGTACCATTATCCTTACCGGTACTTTGATCGCACCCAACTTACCAGAATAGCTGATGTTAGTCCTGCTGTCGATTATGTGCAGATAGCGGGGACACTTGTAAATATCTACGAAGAAGGTGTCGGCCACAAAAGCAGGCTGGTTGCCACGCTTTATGATGACTCGGGAAAAATAGAACTGGTATGGTTCCAGGCTAAGTGGGTGAAGAAATCCCTGAAGGAAAATGAACGTTATGTAGTATTTGGAAGAGTAGCGGAATTCAATGGTTACCTGAATATTCCCCATCCTGAAATAGAACTTTGGAGCGCAGCTACTTCTGTTGCAGGTATGCAGCCGATGTACCCCACAACTGAAAAACTAAAATCGAAAGGACTTACTAATCGCTCCTTTGCCAAACTAACTCAAGTGGTCATAGCCGGACTAACACCCGGCGATGTACCTGAAATACTACCGGCGCATATCATAAGCGAATATAAACTTTGCAGCAGATACAATGCCATTAAATGGGTGCACTTCCCTGATACCCAGGAACACTTGAATGCAGCACGACACCGGCTGAAATGGGAAGAGCTGTTTGCTTCCCAGATACTTATAGCCAGGGTAAGACTTCAGCATACCATACAGCCGGGATATGTATTTGAGACCGTAGGTGATCACTTCAATGAATTCTATAAGAATCATTTGCCTTTTGAACTTACCGGAGCACAAAAGCGTGTACTCAAAGAAATAAGAGTAGACACCACCACCGGGAAACAAATGAACCGCCTGCTGCAGGGTGATGTGGGTAGCGGAAAAACCATAGTGGCAATTATGTCTATGCTGCTGGCCATGGACAATGGCTTCCAGGCCTGCCTGATGGCCCCCACAGAAATACTGGCCCAGCAGCATTTCCAGAGCATCTCCGAGCTTATGGAGCAGATGCAAATACCGGTAAGATTGCTTACCGGAAGCATTAAAGGCAAAGAGCGCAAGGAAATACTGGCAGCGCTTGCTGATGGTTCCCTACCCTTTGTGGTGGGCACGCATGCATTGATAGAAGAAAGTGTGCAGTTTCAAAACCTGGGACTGGCGGTAATAGATGAACAGCACCGCTTTGGTGTGGGACAACGCGCACGACTGTGGGAGAAAAATGAGAAAGCTCCACATGTGTTGGTAATGACAGCGACACCAATACCACGCACACTGGCGATGACCCTTTACGGAGATCTTGACGTATCAGTAATAGACGAACTGCCGCCTGGAAGACAAGAAATAAAAACGGTACATAGAAATGAAATGCATCGTGCACGTGTGATGCATTTTGTACGAAGCGAAATAGATAAGGGACGGCAAGCCTATATAGTTTATCCCCTGATAGAGGAATCGGAAAAGATGGACTATGAAAGCCTGATGGCCGGCTTCGAGCAGGTGAAGGTCTTCTTTCCTGAAGATAAATACAACATCGCCATGGTGCATGGCCGCCAGGAAGCACAGCTTCGCGAGCGAAACATGCAGCGCTTCGTAAAAGGTGAGGCACATATATTAGTGGCAACAACGGTGATAGAGGTGGGGGTAAACGTACCCAATGCCTCGGTAATGCTGATAGAAAGTGCCGAACGTTTTGGCCTGTCGCAGTTGCACCAGCTTCGTGGACGTGTTGGCCGCGGTGCAGAGCAATCATATTGCATCCTGCTTACGGGTTCTAAGGTTTCCAAAGAAAGTACGCAGCGCATGAGTATCATGACCTCCACTACCAATGGGTTCGTGATAGCAGAACAGGATCTTGCTATGCGCGGACCGGGAGACCTATATGGCACCAAACAGAGCGGCACGCTGAAATTCAAACTGGCTGATATAGTTCTGGATGTGGCAATACTGGAACAGACCCGCAATGCTGCCCAAAAAATAATTATCGAAGACCCCGGCCTGACTCATCCCCGACACCAGGCACTTAAAAATGTATTGCTGCAGCACTCAGCGCAGTCTAACTGGAGCAAGATCAGCTAGCAATAGCTGACGATTCTATTACCTTATAATTTCCGGTTTATTATACCTTTGGCAGATATATAACTGACATGTTGCGTTCTATCCTTTTCCTCTTATCAATTCTAATTTCGGTTAACTCTTTTGCACAAAGCAAATTTGAGCAACTGGGCCTGAGCTTTACTGTACCTACAGGTTGGGAAATAAGTGATCTTGAAAAAGGAGACGCCAGCGTGTACTTCAGTTGCGAGAAGAAAGGTGGTCAAGGAACCGAGGTGGCCGCGTTTTCCATTATAGCTATGGACCTAGAACTGGAAGACCACCTGAAGAACACTAAAGACGAATACCAAAAGACCCTTGCCGACCTGGGCGCAAAAGTGAACTGGGGCAAGGAAATTAAATCAACAACAATAGGTAGTGGCCTTGAGACCGCACAGCTCGGCTTCACTGCTGAAGATGAAACCGGCATGCATAATGGCATGATATACGTGTTCAGAGCCTGTGGCAATACGGTGCTCCTTATCACTTCCTGCTCCAAAAAGGATGCAGCAGCAAATGCCCCTGCATTTGAGCTAATTAACAGCTCCCTCTCCTGTCAATAGATTTAGCCTTCAGCGGCACCACACCAGGCGGAGCGAACATATATCAATTATTTAATGCCTGATTTACCCTTTACTAATTAAATAAGTCCGCTTAATTTTGGCTATCTTTGCGCCGCTAAAGAGTTCTTTAAGAAAATATGATCAGTCGCAGAAATATCCGGGTAAAAGTGATGCAGACCCTGTACACTCTAACCACTATGGAGTTGGGTGAGCAGGAGAATATAAAAAGGACAGGATCTGACCTTCTTAACGAAAAGCTGGCCCGGGCCCTTGACCTCTTCGTCATCTCTATTCAATACGTATTCAGGATTGCCTTATATGCCGAAACAGATGCACAGCAACGTGCGTCTAAATATTTGCCTTCAGCAGAAGATCTAAATGTTAATACCAAAATAGCTGGCAACGAGTTTCTCTGGGAGATACAGTCAAACAAGACCTTTAAAGAGAAAATAAAGGAGCCTAAAATCGAACACTTTATAGATAAGGAGTGGATCAAGAAACTGTATCAGCAATTAATTCAGGAAAGTGAATATCGTTCCTACATTAGCGGAGGCCTGCGTGACCTGAAAAGCGAAAAAGCTATTATCCGCTTCATATGGGACAAGATACTGGAAAACGAAGACCTTCAGCAACATTTTGCGGATGAACTTCCGGGATGGGAAGACGATAAGGCCATGACCATAATGCTCATGGATAACTTCTTTAAAAGCTCATTTAAGATAAATTTCCTTGATCTTATCTCAGGAGAAAAAAGGGAGTATGCACATAATCTTCTCCATACTGTAATTGACAAGGAAGAGTATTGCATGGAGCTGATACAGCCAAAGCTAAATAACTGGGACGCTGAACGTGTGGCTCTCATAGACCTGCTCATCTTACGCATGGGTGTATGTGAAATGCTGTATTTCCCAACGATACCTACCAAGGTTACCATCAATGAATATATAGAAGTGGCTAAGATGTACAGCACCCCCCAAAGCGGGCAGTTCGTTAACGGAGTGCTGGACAATATTCTGAAAGACCTGGAGCGTGAAAATAAGATCGTAAAAGAAGAAAGAAATCGTAAGTAAATTTGCAATCAATATTTTTGCATAGTTTGCAATCAATATTTTTGCATAGTATGAAACAACTGAAAATTTATTTTTTATCCCTTGCATTGCTCAGCCTTGCTGCCTGCGGCGGGAACAGCGCCGAAAATACCGGTATCGAGACTAAAGATTCTACACTGTTGTCTACAGAACTGGTCAATAATCCACGTTCTGCAGGAGGAATTGACTCAGTAGATATTGCTTCCATGCCTACCATTGATTTTAAAGATACCGTTCACGAATTCGGTAAGATCAGGGATGGTGAAATAGTTACCCACGAATTTGAATTCACCAATAACGGCAAAAAACCATTGATGATCTCGGGCGCTACGGCAACCTGTGGCTGTACCGTACCAGCCTTCCCCCGCGATCCTATCGCCCCGGGTAAATCAGGCGTTATCAAAGTCCGTTTTGATTCATCGCACAAATCGGGACACCAGGAAAAGCGAGTAGACGTAA
>CAMPKR010000183.1 GCA_946887345.1 uncultured Bacteroidota bacterium
AAACCATCCACCATAGAGAAACAACCACTACCGGCACTGAAACCTATGTTCTCGGGCTGCACCGTAATTCTGAAAAGGAAAACGCCATCGGCGAATACAACGACAACGTGACAGATGAAGCAGGTATGCTGAACATGAACGATCCACAGACAGCCATTATCATTGCCCAATACTCCCAGGCTTACCTGAGCCGCAGCGTTACCCTGGGCAATAAGATACAGCAGGCCTTCCTGAACCAGGGCCGTCGCGATCTGGGTGTAAAGCAAAAGGGACTCGAGGTTTTAGCGGGTAGCGCCATGCCCGGAGTGCTGGTGGAAATAGGGTTTATCAACAACCCTGACGAGGAAGAATACCTCAATACACAGCAGGGGCAAAAAGAGGTGGCCAATGCCATCCTGAAAGGGATTATGGCCTACAAAGCAGACGCCGAAAAATAAACCTGCAATTAATGCCGGCCCTTTCGGGGAGGGGTTTCTATAAAAATCGGAACGATTATTGAGGTTTTTCTGCTTGAAACTCTTGCACTTAAAATTGTTTTATTTATCTTCAAGCTCTAATTTTAATCTTGTGCTGCCGATGAAAACCTGTTTAAAGGCTATTGTACTCAGCGCGCTGAGCGCCATAGTTGTGTTTACAGGACTTACAATATCTTCCTGCGATCCTGACAAATGTAAGGCTATAACCTGCGCATACGGTGGCGTTTGCGACGGCGGTCAATGTACCTGTGCCACAGGCTACGAGGGCAACCAATGCGAGAAAATAACACGCGATAAGTTCACAGGCACTTGGAGTGTTACCGAAAAGGGAACTCTTACCAATCCTGCATTATATACACTTAAGATCAAGGATGGTGGTGCAGTTCACGAGGTTGCTATTGAGAATTTTTATAATTTGTTCCCATCAGGCGTTGAAGTATACGCCTATGTAAGCAACGATACACTCTACATTCCCCGCCAGGAGCAGTTCCATAGAACTGTTGAAGGCCGCGGCTACCTTCAGCCTAATGTGAACGAAGAGGAAGATGCCAGCATAGAAATGCATTACTATGTTGCAGATTCGGCCACTCACAAGGTGAACGACTATGGCTGGGACGAGGGTCAGCCCTCTTTATGGGACAAGCAGCTCTAGGCTGTTTTTCTATCCAAAATTCATATTGATTTCCCTTACTATTTCGGAATGGAATTTGCTGTAATATTATCGCGGCAGCTTTGCTTTTTGTTTTGTTTCGTATATCTTTAAGCTTTGGAAAACATTTATTCTTACAGATGAGTCACCGTCTTAAAACTATTGTTCTTTCGGCTCTCGGCGCCATACTGGTAATGGGTAGTCTCACATATACCTCTTGCAGGCAGCGCGATAAGTGCCGGGAAATAACCTGTGCCTTTAGCGGTACTTGCGTGGAGGGCAAATGCTATTGCGCTACAGGCTATGAAGGCACCCAGTGCGAAAAACTCATAAGGGCGAAGTTTACCGGCCCGTGGACCGTTCTGGAAAGCGGCACACTCAGTCTCACAGAAGAATATCCGTTGGACATCTTTGAAGGTGGCGGAACCGACAGTGTAAGGATTCAGAATTTCAATAACAGGTTCAATGAGGATGTAATGGGTTATGTATCAGATGATACACTTTACATTTACTTGCAAAAAGTGGAAAATTCTTACGTAGAGGGCCGCGGCTATCTCTACCCAAGCAAATACTACCAGGAACACTCAGACCTGATAGTTCACTACTATGTATTTGATACCATCACCAACAAGACTAATGACTTTGGCTGGGATCATGGTAAAGCATCTGAGTGGGTAAAATAGTTAAAGCAACAACCTACAATACGAAGAAGGCCTCCGCTACGCAGGGGCCTTTTTTTATGCACTAATATTTTTTGGCACTTAAATTGTCATACCGGTTATATATTTACAAAACAATTGATAAAGCTAAAAAAGCAGTTTATGAAAAGAATTTTCCTTTTAACATTGATCCTGGGTGTTTTCGGCTTCACAGCCCAGGCCCAAAAAGTAAACGAGAAAGTACAAATAAGCCACAATGGTAGCTGGTACGATGGTAAAATACTGAAAGTAGATGGTGATAAGTATTTCATCACCTACGATGGCTGGAGTGAAGACTGGAACGAATGGGTAACAGTAGACAAACTGAAGGGGTTTGCCACCCAGGCGCCGCTCACTAAGTTCAATGTCGGCGACAAGGTGGAAGTAGAATACGGAATGGTTCCCGAACCGGCAGAAGTAGTAGAGGTGGGTGAGAACAAGTACAAGATTCAGTATGAAAAGAAAGCCTTCGGCACCAAATGGGTAACCGAAAAACAGATGAAGAAACTCTAACAGAAACGCCCTCACCGCTTAAACGTGAGGGCGTTCTAATGTTAAATATCTTTCCCGAACTTATTTATCTATCCAGCGCTCCTTCACGAACCCTTAGGACTCTACCGATGGTATATCGGCTTTCACCTCTTTCTGTTGGTACCTGTTGGCCAGACTGATGAAGAATCCGATCACCATTACAATTATACCCAGCCACAGCACATTAATGTAAGGGAAGACCATCGCTTTCAGCACTATATAGTCTTTTTGCGGATCTACCTGCATCACTTCCAGCTCGGCAGCATTTTGTTCCGGTAATATGCTGTTGAAACGCACATGCAGTTGCATCTTGCCAAATGTATCGGGCACGGTTCCCGGTGTCTTGTCCTGTATGTAATATACAGGGGCCAAATCCTGTAGCTTGCCGGTCAGATCATAAACGCTTATGTCGGCAGCCACTGCAACGTCGCTCTTAGGTACTCCTTCACTACCCTGTTCCAATCCTTTAAAACCGTTGAATATCATGTAGCCGCCGGTCAGGAATACACTATCTCCTTTTTGGAGTGTATGCTTCTTATAAGTATCTTTTTCTGTATTGTTACTTACACCGTTTACATAAGTGAATATATCCCTGGTGAGGTAATGCTTCGATGCAGGGTTGGCGGTGAAGCTCTCCGAGTTCTTAGGTTTTATCAGGTCGGGGTAAAGGGTAAAGCGTTCCGTCACTTCGTTAGTAGCTGTATCTCTGCGCTCATAATCCACCCTGTAAAACTGGCGCGGATCGGACGAAGAAACAGAATCTCCCCTATAGATAGCAAAATACTCGCCCATCGCTACCGGAACATTGATTGGAAGAATGATATTCTCCCGGTTCTCCTTCATGTTCGCCTCTTTCGACCCCTTGTCAAAACCGATACTCACTCCCGTTGTATTCCACGAAATAATCTCTTTGTTGTATGAAGAAAGCAGTATACCCAACAGCACCATACCAAAGCCGAGGTGCGCTGTGGGCGCACCTATTTTCATCAGCTTCCCCTTCTGCGTTGCAATAGCGTAGTAGATATTGGCAACTAAGGCGTAGCAGGACGAGAACAACAGCAATACATAAGGGCCTGAAGATATATCCTGCGTAATAGCAACCAGGGCAGTGAAGCCCGATGCTATAAGCGCGGTAATACCAAGGTTCTTAAATGCCTTTTTAGCATCCGACGTTTTAAACCTGAAATAAAGAACGCTTGCGGATAGCAATGCGATCACTATTGCTACCCATACCTGTATGCTGTTGTAGTGCTGCACCGGCTCTACCGGCGGGGCAACGTTCTTGCCTGTGATCCACTTAGCCAGCGGCGCCCATACCGGTATGGAAGTACTGATACTGATCTGTATAGCAGATAGCAGTAACACAAACGAGCCTATGAACATCCAGAATTCTCTCGATGTTGCCGACTCTTCGCTTTTATCCCTCGGCAGCTCTTTCCAACGCTTAGCCATGAGTCCGATGCTGATAAGCATCAGCACACCGATAATCGCCAGCAGGTGGTAAGTGAGTGAAGACCCTTCCCCCGTAAATGCATGCACCGAGGTGTCGCCCAAAATTCCTGTACGTGTCAGGAAGGTAGAATACCAGATAAGGACATGCGTCAGCGACAGTAAGACAAACGTGAAAATGATAGACCGCTTGGTCGCCTTATATATCAGTAATGTATGCAGGCCCGCTATCAACGTCAGCCAGGGAACCAGCGAAGCATTCTCCACCGGGTCCCATGCCCAGTATCCACCGAAATTCAGCGATTCGTAAGCCCAGGCGCCCCCCATCATTATACCCGTTCCCAGTACCGCACCCGAAAACAGCGACCAGGTAACACCCGGCTTCACAAAAAGCTTGTAGTCTCCCT
This sequence comes from uncultured Bacteroidota bacterium, assembly GCA_946887345.1. The sequence continues at coordinate 4,211 of CAMPKR010000183.1, forward strand.
TCCAGAGTGCAGCAATGCAATAGGCAAATGGTATCAGTGTTGAGGCAAAGCCCAGGAACAGTACCGGCGGATGTATCACCATCCAGTAATTTTGCAGTGATACGTTCAGGCCATTACCGTCTTTAATAAATTCAAGATAATTTGGCTGAGAGAAGATAGGAGCCTCCTGCATCTTCTCGCGAAGGAGTATGAACGGCGTACTACCCAGATTGATGCTATCTCCGAAGTACAGGCCTAACAAGGTACTACCTATAGCCACTTGCACCAGGGCTATTATTGCCATGGTTCGCGATTCCAGCAACTTGCCCTTCATCATCACCACAACACCCAGCACAGCATTCCAGAACGCCCAAAGCATAAAGCTACCTTCCGATCCTTCCCAGAAACTGGATAACAAGTACTGCATAGGCAGAGACTTTGAAGAATGTGACCAGGCGTAATGATATTCAAAAAGGTGATTGGAAATGATGTAGTATAGGCATATAAAGGTAGCCAGCACCGAAGCTGCATGAATAATAAAACCGTTTCGACCGAGCGAAAGCCAGTTCCTGCTACCTTCAGGATTCTTTGATTCAGTATTTGCCGATCTGAAATAGCTGTAGGCACTAAACAGCGCCGCTACAAACGAAAGAATAACAAAAAAATGACCCAGTTTCCCGGGCCCCAACTGCTCTCCAATGAATTGTGTGTCCAATGCTTCGTATTTATTTCTTTAACACCTTACCCAGCTCCCCTGTAGGGGCTGGAGGATAACAACTAACTCATGTCCCCTACCACCTGGTCGTTCTTATACTTAGAAGGACACTTCATCTGTATACCGGTACAGTGAAAGGTACCATTATCTATATACCCTTTCATCACTATCTGTTCCGATTTTTCTATATCCGTAGGTTTTGCTCCTTTAAATATCACCTGCGATACATTCCCCGCCTTGTCTTTTGCAAAAAAGCTGAAACGGTTAGGATCCTTCGCCGGATCGTATTCCATGGCCTTGCTCTTTTCAAGGAAGCCTATTACATGGTAGGTTTTGCCGGGATTGGCAGAAGCGGAAGCAAAGGTCTCATAAGTGCTGAAATCGCCGAACATGCTCACTATTACGCATATGGCAGCAGCAATCAATACCAGCAGTACTATTTGCGTCTTTTTCATAAACCACAAAGTTACAGGTAATTAGCTTTAAAAGTTCAGCGAAGTAACCCCGGCAGTATCATATTAGACCACAACAGAATGTTATATTCCATAATCCTTACTCATATTATTCCATTATAT
>CAMPKR010000184.1 GCA_946887345.1 uncultured Bacteroidota bacterium
TGGACAGCGCATTTTTTGATCAGAAGATTTGGGGTTTGCCGGTGGAGAACTATACTTGGTTTGCAGGCATAGCGCTGTTTGCCTTTCTGCTGCGCCGACCGTTGTCTAAGTTTATTTCTGTGAGTGTTTGCCGGATAGCTACCAAATATGCAGAGGAGCATCACGGTACTATGTTTCGCGACCTTGTGCGCAGGCCTATGCAGCTGTTCCTGCAGACGATACTTTATTTCATTGCTGTCAACCAGCTTTCTCTCTTGCTGGATCGCATTGTGGTCTTCTATCGCGAGCGCGATGGCAAGAGCCCGATAGATGTTCGCCTTGGTAGTATAGTTGATCACTTGTTCCTGATGCTGGTGATTGTCTCCGGAACGATGGTGTTAGCCAGGATCATCGACTTTGTATACCGTGTTAATAAAGAGCGTGCAATTGAAGCTCATAATATTTCCCGCCAGCAGTTGCTGCCGTTGGTAAAGGATGTGGTGAAAATGCTGCTCTGGGTCACCAGTGTATTCTGGATACTGGGTGCAGTTTTCCAGGTAAATATTCCGGCACTCATAGCCGGGCTGGGTATTGGCGGTATCGCCATCGCACTTGCGGCTAAGGAAAGTGTGGAAAATCTATTTGCAGCCTTTACTATTCTTACAGACAAGCCATTCCAGGTAGGTGATACAGTTAAGCTGGGTAGCTTTGAAGGCAAAGTGGAGCGTATAGGCTTCAGGGCAACGAGGATGAGGGCTGCCAATGGTGCGGCCTACATTATCCCTAATAAAAAGCTGGTGAACGAGAACCTTGAGAATCTGAGTGAACGCGACACAAGCGGAGTGAAGATGCAGATAAACCTGAAGTATGGCATTCCGCAGGAAGAGCTGCAGAAAATGACGGTGGAGCTGAAGGAGATGATACAAGATACCACGCATGTGAAGAAACCTGTGGAGGTAACCATCGAGGGTTTTGGAGAGAATGTGTTCCAGCTGCAACTGAGCTACAATATGCCGCATCCGGTAGACATCGGTACTTCAGCGACGGAAATAAAGCAGCAGGTAAATATGCAGGCCTACGCCATCATCGCCAGGTATAGCGGTAGCCAGCACGTGGAAGTAGCCAGCAAACCACAGGAAGAAACTCCCAGGGAAGAAGACGAAGAGCAGGAAAATAAGGATAGTATTATCTAGTGCTTCATGCGCAGCGCATGCACCAGTTCCTCCGTAATGTCATCGGCGTAAGTGCCATATGAATTGACCAGTGTTCCTTTCAGGTTGTGTTTGGTGGAAGAGATGGCATATACAATAGCCTCGTCGCCCGGATCGGACTCACCTTCAAAACGGTAGAACTTATCTACTACAAAGTCCTCGGGATGAATTTGAAGAGAATTGTCTGCACATTCCAGGCAGTTGGTGCGAAGATTAAAATCGATAGTATAGCCGTCTTTTTTCAGCTTTTCAAGTACTTCTGTAACTGTGTTCATTGGACCCATAACCCGAGTTTGCTTAATAAAGTTAAGTAAATATTATACGAGCGCGAATAGCCTTCTTTGGATGCAAGCCTTACAGCAGCAATATCGAAAGCACATAGTCGGCCAGCAGTATAAGGATACAGCTTACTACCACGGAGGTAGTAGATGCACGGCCTATCTCCAGGGCGCCTCCTTTTACATAATATCCGTAGTAAGCCGGGATAATAGAAATGATAAAAGAGAAGACAAAGGCCTTCACAATAGCAAAGAAGAGATTGTAAGGCAGAAAGCCCTCGCGTAATCCCTGTTCAAATTGTTCTTCGGTGAGAATGCTGGAGAACATACCTGCTACATATCCGCCCCAAATTGTGACAGCTATGGAGATGATAATAAGTGAGGGAACCATGATCATCGCTGCAACGATCTTAGGTAATATCAGGTAGGTTTTGGTGTTGATACCCATGATTTCCAGGGCGTCTATCTGCTCACTTACACGCATGTTGCCCAGTTCAGAAGCTATTTTAGATCCTACCACACCAGCCAGAACTATACAGATAACGGTAGGGGAGAGTTCCAGGATTGCAGAATCACGCACGATGCTGGCCACAACAGGCTTGGGCACCAGCGGGCTCACCAGCTGGTAGGCTGTTTGCACCGTTAGGACCATTCCAAGGAAGATAGAGATGATCAGGACAATAGGCAGGGAACGGATCCCGATGTCATTACATTGCTCCATGAATTCTATCCAGTATACCCGGGCATTCTCAGGCCTGGCGATAGAGCCTTTTATCATCAGTGTGATCCGTCCGAGGTGTTCCAGAAACTGCTTGATCATACGCAAATGTAATCAATAGAGCTAGATACAAAAATCCCGCCTCAATCGTTGAGACGGGATTTTTGTATTTGATAATCTTTTTGTTATGCCAGTTTTTTCAGCTCTTCGATGTGTGCCTCACGGTCCACTTCCGCCTTCAGCGTGTCTTTCTTATCCATATCCACCAGGATAGGAGCAGCCACGAAGATAGAAGAGTAAGTACCCGTGACAACACCTATCAGCATTGCGAAGGCGAAACCGCGTGTTACCTCACCGCCGAAGATGAACAGTATCAGCACCGACAGGAATACCGTCAATGAAGTCATGATCGTACGGCTAAGGGTATCATTGATGGCGCGGTTGATGATGCTTCCTTTTTCCTCACCGGGGTTCTTGCGGAAGTATTCACGGATACGGTCGAACACGATAACCGTATCGTTCATAGAGAAACCGATAACCGTAAGTACCGCAGCGATGAAGTGCTGATCGATCTCAAGTGCGAAAGGCACCATACCCTTGAAGAATGAGAACACAGCAAGCGTAACGGCAACGTCGTGCAACAAGGCAACGATAGTACCTACTGAATACTGCCATTTGCGGAAACGGATCAATATGTAAACGAAGATAGCCAGGAGTGAAAGCACTGTTGCTTCTATGGCCCCTTGTTTCAGGTCATCCGAGATAGTAGGCAATACTGTTTGTGAGCTTTGCACATATTTAGTAGCAAACTGGTTCATGTCTACGCCGGCCGGAATAAAACCACCACCTTTCAGACCGTCATATAGCTTTGCCAGTACCTGGGCTTCCACTTCTTTACCCGGCTGCTTAATAAGGTAAGCAGTAGTTATGTTCAGGTGATTGTCCTGGCCTATAGTTTTCACTACAGGGTATTCACCAAATGTAGTGTGCAGTTTTTCGCGAACGTCTTCAGTCTGGAATTTCTGATCAAACTTGATAGTGTAGCTGCGACCGCCGTCGAATTCCACACCATAGTTGAAGCCATTAAAGAAAGAGGCAACACCTGCTATCAACACTATAACAGAGATACCATAGGCGATCTTACGCGCACCGATGAAGTTGAAGTGTGCCTTGCGGAAGATGGACCTGGAAAGACCTGTGAAATATTTGAAGTGACGGCCGCGCCTCATGTAGATATCAGTTATCAGACGTGATACAAGGATACCGCAGAATAGCGACAACAGGATAGAGATGATCTGCGTAGTGGCGAAACCAAGTACCGGGCCAAGACCGAATATGAACAGGATAACCGAAGTAATAAGGATAGTTACGTGACCATCGAGCACGGGAGCAAGAGAATTGTAATAACCTCTCTTCACCGCATCTTCGTAGCTGCTGCCGCGGGAGAGTTCTTCCTTGATACGCTCAAAGATGATAACGTTCGTATCCACCGCCATACCGATACCCAGTACCAGGCCGGCGATACCAGGCATTGTGAGCGTAGCACCCAGTGCAGAAAGGATACCTATAGTAAAGAGTACGTTCAGTACCAGTGAAATATTGGCAACTATACCACCTGTATTGTAGTATATAAGCATCAGTACGAAGATCACGATAAAAGAGATCAGCAGTGAGTTCATACCAGCATCAATTGACTCAGCACCCAGGGTAGGGCCTACTACTTGTTCCTGTACGATGGTAGCAGGAGCAGGCAGCTTACCTGTATTCAGGATGTTAGCCAGATCTTCAGCTTCTTCTACGCTGAAGTCACCGGTGATGGCAGTGCTACCACCATCAATCTCGTTGATAATACGCGGAGCAGAGTAAACGCGTTCGTCAAGAACAACGGCTACATAATTACCTACGTTTTCGCCTGTGAGCTTCTTCCAGATCTTTGAACCTGTGGAGTTCATCGTCATGTTAATCTCCCAGCCACCCCTAAGTTGATCAGGCGTTTTGAAGGCCCTTGTTACAACACTACCATCCAGCTTGGCGCCACCTTCAGTAGTAGTGCGCAGTGCGTAAACAGGTATAGCAGCATTAGGATTCTTGCGCTTGTCTTTATCAGCACCCAGCAGGAACTTCATCTTGGCGGGCATTTTGTTCTTTACCACGTCCAGTTCCATGTACTCGAAGAACTTGTTCACGTCCTTCTTAAGTATATAACCTACAGCGGCTATGTCGTATGAGTTTTTATCAGGCTGTGCACTCAGTATAGTACGGAGCGGGTTTTTACCCTTAGCCAGGCTAGCGCTATCCTTTCCTGCAGCAGGCTGAGCGTCATTCATCAGTGAGCTCAGGCTACCTGAAGTATCCGGTGTTTTAGCGGTAGTATCAGGAGTTGCAGCAGCAGCTACAGCATTTGTATCAGCTTTAGCGGTGTCTTCCACCATCAATTTGCCATCGCTTGCCAGGTATTTTTCAAGAGCTTCATCCGCAGCGTTAAATGCATCGAGGAACCTGTTATCGTTATATACTTCGTAGAACTCGAGGCTTGCAGTTGCCTGCAGGTAGTTACGTACACGGTCAGGGTTACGCACACCGGCCAGTTCTACCGTTATTATTCCCTTGTTTACATCCAGGTTTACATTAGGGTTGGCCACACCGAATTTATCTATACGTGTAAGCAGCACCTTGTGTGTCCGCTGGATCGCATTCTTCGATTCTGCGGTTATCTTAGCCAGTACCTGTTCGTTGGTAGAATTTACCGTGATCTCTTTTTCAGAAGGCTTGGTAAACAGGTAAGCAAGCTTAGCGCCGGGATTGGCTTTCAGGTATTCCTGCCCGAAAAGAGTTACGAAATCGGCCTGGCTGTTAGCCTTTGCTTTGTTGGCATCAGCGATAGCTTTCTTCAGGGCAGGATCGTCGGGGTTGTTCGACATTGAACGTACCAGTTCATCCAGGCTTACTTCCAGCGTTACGTTCATACCACCTTGAAGATCAAGGCCTAAGTTCAGCTCTTGTTCTTTAGCTTCCAGGTAAGTGAATTTCTTCAGCAGGGGCACTTTATACACCACTTCGCCTTGCAGACTGTCGGTGATCTTGTCATACTTAGCGTTTACAAGAGAATCCGGGGCATTGGGCCCGGCCATTTGTTCCGCTTTTTTGTGTGCCCACTTTTCAACGTTCTTTACAACGAATGTAAAAGACAGCTGATAAAGCGAAATGAGAATAAGCGCCGCGGTAAAAAATTTTACCAACCCTTTTAATTGCATAGGTG
>CAMPKR010000185.1 GCA_946887345.1 uncultured Bacteroidota bacterium
ACCTTCTTCTACCAGGTATTTATGCTCGTATATTGCGCAGAAAGGGACAACAAGCTAGATATTGCTTGATTTCGCCAGCACTCTTTCATACAGGGCTATGTTTCTGCCGGCTACCTTACTTATTTCAAACTCCTCGTCCACTCTCTTCCTGCCTGCAACTTCTAGTTTCTTTCTCAGTTCCACATCACGAAGCAGCAAGAGTATTTGCTCTGCCAGTTCCTCCACTTTATCAGGATCAACAGTCAGCCCGTCAACCCCATGCCTTACTACTTCCGGTCCGGAGGTATATGTACTGAAGATCGTTGCTGTACCACTGGCCATGGCCTCGGCAGCTGCAAGCCCAAAGGTCTCGGCATAAGATGGGAAAACTGCAACGTCAGATGTGGCAAGATCGTGAAACAATACTTCAGAAGGCACATGTCCTTTAAAGCTCACTGTGGCTTTTGCTTTCCTGCTTAGTAATACTTCCGCTTTTTCCCTGTGGCCTTTACCCAGCACCAGCAGCCTTGCTCCAGGCATTTGTTCTGTCACGATATTCCACGCCTTCATAAGCTGGTAAATACCTTTCTTCTCCACCAGCGAACCTGTAAATATGACTTGCCCCGGCACCTTCTCCGTTTTAGCCTGGGCCTTTATTTCTATTCCGTTATACACCACTTCTATCGGCTCGTACATGCCGAAATAGTTACTCGTTTTTTCGGCCGTGTATTTGCTCACGCTGCTGATCGCATCAGCAGTAGCCAATACTTCCCGCTCCATTTCATACAGAACCTGTGGTGGTTCTATATTTCTTTCTTTCAGAAAGTAGCTGATGGTTCCGTGTAGTTTTACTACCGTGGGTCTGCTTAGTTGCGGACAATGTGTAACCTTACTGCAATATTGCATGTACTCATTAAAGTCAGGCCGCTCCACTATATCAATGCTATGCCTGCTTATAAGCTCCTCAAGAAATGTCTCGTATCTGCGAAGGCTTCTCTCAAGGTCCCATTGAAAGATCCCTGTCATCTTCAGCAAGCGGTAACTTGCTCGCACACGCATCGCATCTTTCTGCTCAAACCACATGGAGCCTAATCCCCTTCTAAAGCGATACACTTTTACACCTTCATCTTCAAATTCATCTGCTCCGCCATAACCCCAATCGCTAAAACCCGCTACTACTACGTTGTGTCCCTTCTTCACCATCTCGCGCGCCAGCAGCTGCACGGCAGTACCTATGCCACCATGTCGCCCCGGGGGATATTCATCACATAAATAAAGGATATTCATCGTTGCAGGTATGATCTCAGGATGTTCAATTGTTCTTTGCCAAGCTGCTTCAAAACTATTATCAGTCCGGAAAAAATACTGACAGCTATCACTATCTGCAGGAAGATGTTTTGCGTCAGCAGCACGGCAGCAAAATATGCTCCCGCTGTTATAACTATCACTATCACCAGCGGGGATAGGTCACATCTCATTACTTTCCTTCTCACAAAATAGCTATACACAATGGCCTGCACCAGCGTAGCCGCCACATAGGCAGCTGCTCCACCTACTCCTCCAAGGAAAGGGATCAGCGCCAGGTTAAAAACTATATTCAGTACGGCGGTACTGACTGTTGCAATAGTTATATAGCGATACTTCTTTGCCGAAAACACCAGCGTCCAGAATAGGTTAATTGCAAAGTGCAGCGGAAGGCACAGCGAAAGCAGCATAAAAATCAATTGGTTCGACTCGCCATACTTGTCAGCTGTAAAGCTGCCCACTATTGGCACCCATAGCAGGTTAAGAACAAGAATAATAAACGCCGCAAACACTATTTCTATCTTCAGGAACTGCTGTATCTCGTGGCGCTTCTCATAGCTGATATGCGAGCCCGTAGATAGCATCCGCGCAAACCGTGGCAGTATCACCGGGCCGATGATCATAATAGGCAGGCGCATCATTTCATATGCGCGATAGGCAAAACTATAATCTGCTAGGGCCATTTGCGCACTGATCAGCCCCAGCAATATCCAGTCCATCCTTGATAGACTGCTATCAAAAAGCACCGCCATATACTGAGCCGACGATTCCTTTATAAGTTTCTTGTAAGCACTGAATTTGAAAGAAAAACTGAGATCAAACTTTGCTCTTACATAGAAGAAAAGAACCGCCAGCTCCACGAAAGAGGTTATGATCAGCAGGTATACTACTGCGTCCAGGTCCAGTTTATAGAGCGGGGCAAGGTAGAGGACGACGCCTATCTTTATCAGGTTACTCACAAAACTTACCAGCCCATAGGTCGCAAATTTTTCCTTTGCATTCAGGTATTGCCTGAAGGGCGTGGCCATAAAAATGAAGCACTGCATGGCAAACACCCATGGAAGCATTCTTAAGGTCATACGGTCGCTGCCTATTATAAGCAGCACTCCGGTCATCACTATAAAAGAAACGATAGACCCGATGGCTGTATGAAGAAAATAGGCGGATGCTGCCCAGTCCGAGGTATTGTTCAGTGCCACGCGTCGCACTACTACCTGCTCAAGCCCGAAACCCAGTAAAGTGGTGATAAAAACCGATATCGCTGTCGACCAGTTAAGTACCCCGAATTCTTGCTTGGAAAGAAAAACAGATAAAAGATAAAAAAATGCACCGCCCAATATCTGCATCGAAATGGCCTGGAAACCTGATGTGAAAAAATTTTTGATCGGCCTGTTGTTCATTTTATCCCTGCAGAGTGGACAAAACTATCTATAAATGCCCGATTATTATTTGCCTGCCATAAAATTGAACGATGGGGGAATTTGGCTTAATTTTTGATCATTACGAAGGGTATTTTAGTAAAAGGGTATGAAAATACCCGCTAAAGATATATTTTTGATTAATATTCCTGGTAAGTCACACAGTACCCCTCTATTTGCAAAAAGATTGTTTAATATTTCCGCTTTAGCTGGAACTGTGAGATTTATTTTGGAAATTTGCGCACCAATTCACTAGTACATATATCACATTTCGTAGTTGCATAATAGGCGTGGACCGACCTATTTATATAAATATACCTGTAGAGCGGAAATATAGTCCGTTAAGCCCTGCCGCGCCCCAGTCTGATATCGCTGAGATAAGAGAGATGTTTAGCGAGATGAGCCAAAGATATATGGTTTACCAGCCTTCTTCATATTATCAAACTATTAAGCGTACAATGGATATTGCTGTGTCTATGACGTTCATTATCCTGGTAATGTCCTGGCTGTTCCCTATTGTAGCACTTCTTATCAAGCTTACATCAAAAGGTCCCGTATTCTTTATCCAGAAAAGAACCGGTCTTAAGGGCGTTGAGTTCGATTGCTTCAAGTTCCGCACCATGCGTGTAAACGCTGATGCAGACCTGAAACAGGCTACTTACAACGATTCCCGTGTGACGGCTATAGGCAAGTTCCTTCGCAAAACACACCTCGATGAAACTGCTCAGTTCTTCAATGTGCTCCTGGGCGATATGAGTATCATAGGCCCGCGCCCGCACATGCTTTATCATACACGTTACTATTCTCAGCGCATACCTTACTACAACCTGCGCCATGAGGCTCAGCCCGGCATGACAGGTATGGCGCAGATAAAAGGCTACATTGGTGAGATAAGCGCAGAACGTGAACTGCGCAAAAGGGTTCAGTGGGATGTATACTACCTGAAGAACAGGAGCGTGGGCCTCGATATCAGGATCCTCCTCACCACCTTCGGACAAGTGCTGGTGAAAGCCTTTCCCTTTCTCGGTAAAAAGGGCTAATCGCATACAAAACTTTTTTGTTTAGGTTTTTCGTGGTATTTTTTACCTGGAAAAAACACACGTTATGCCTGTAATTATCACTGCTACTGACTTTTCGGAAATAGGTGACAATGCCGTAAGATATGCTTGCAACATGGCCGCCGACAACGGCGCTTCGGTTATAGTAGTGCACTCGTTCATCGTTCCCATCGCTTTCAGCGATACGCCAATGCCGGTAATGCCCATAGACGACAGCAAGCAAATTGCCGAAGATCGCATGAAAAAAGAGCTCAATGAACTGAAGGCTGCCTTTCCTAAACTGGATGTTGTAGGAAAAATAATGTATGGTGATATCGTCGACTGTCTACAGGAGTACATTGAGGATGAAGTAAAGCCCTGGCTGATAGTATTGGGTAACAGCGGCACCGGAGAAGAGTCAACCCTGTGGCTGGGAAGCACTGCACTCAGCGCTTTGAAAAATCTTCCGTACCCCGTTATAGCTATTCCCGCAGGCACCACCTATAATGGCGTAAAAAAGATCTGCTTCGCCTGCGACTACAAACACGTTACAGGCCATCTCCCCACAAAGCATCTGCTGGATATAGTAGAACATACCAAAGCCGAACTACACGTGCTCAACGTTGACCACGACAACAAAGGCGTCGATCCCGAAACACCTTTGGAGACGGAAGAGTTGCATCAATACCTCGCTCCTGCTAAGCCCCAGTTCCATTACGTGGATAATGAGCATACCGACGAAGCTATCAATTCCTTTGTAGAATCAAATCATATGGACTGGCTGGTAGTAATACCACACAAGCACTCTTTCTTCGAAGGATTATTCCATAAAAGCCATGTAAAGGCAATGGTAAGAATGAGCAAGGTGCCTATCGTAGCCCTGCACGAAGCTTAATCGCGATTGGGGTGTTCCTTATCTGCCTTATGCTTCTGCATGCGGATGAAACGCATGGCTAGCCTGATGCCCAGGTCAATGCCCTTCCATTTCAGGTAGCCGCCTATTACTTCAGTGGCCACTTTTTTCAGCACGCCTTTTTCTGTCTTGCGCAGCACCAGCCTGAACAACGGCATGGCGAGGCTCATCATAGCGTTAAGGCTGCCCTTCGAGGTAAAAAAATCATTGGCTATATCGGCCATCGAAGTCAGGGGGTTGTCGTCTGCTGCATCATCCACTACCGATTGTTTCTCGGCTTCTATATGGGCTTTCTTAAGGCGTTTTTTCTCACGCCTTAGTTCCGCTACACTATTCAGCTGTTTATGATATAGTTCCATATCGGGCAGATAAATTTATTTGTCCTCTTTATCCTCCTCCTCGTCCTCATCCTGCTGTGTAGTGAGTATACGAATAAAAATACCCGCAAACTTATCCAGTACCTGCTTGCGGAAAGCGAATAGCCCCGCCAGCAGCAGCAGGTATATGCCGGCAGTAATGAAAGCCCCTGCGGGCCTTGAGTCACACAGCTCCGAAAAAACTTCAGTAAGGCCTACACCCAAAAATATCAGCACGGCAAGCAAAAGGAAAATGGCTATAAAGCCAAAAAACATATAGCCCAGCACGGCGGAGGTCTTATCTATAAAATTCAATTTTACAGCATCGATCTTGTCTTCGATGTTCCGGGCTAGTTTTTCTTTCAGGTTACCGAATATGCTCATGCTCTTGCCTGGCTATTAGCCGTTGTAGATTTCCTCTTCC
>CAMPKR010000186.1 GCA_946887345.1 uncultured Bacteroidota bacterium
GGATAAGATACCTGTACCCCGACATTTTATAGCCGAAAAGGTAGACAGCTTTGAAAAGGATGGAAAGATGGTATATGATACAACCTTTCATCAAACGTCGGACCTGAAACTTATTAATCAACTGGGAGATCATGTTTCACTGAACGGAGATCTAAAGGGAAAGGTGCTGGTAGTTGACTTCATTTTTGTTGATTGCCAGACGATTTGTCCGCAGCTGACTGGTAATATGAAGTTACTGCAAAGGGCCTTTAAGAAGAATGATACTGGGGTGCACCTGGTATCTATTACTGTTAATCCCGAAGCGGATAGTTTTCAGCGCCTGAGAGAATATGCTGACAGGTACAGCGTGAACCATGACCGCTGGTGGTTCCTGACAGGAGACAGGAAGGATATTTACAATTTTGCCCGCAATGAGCTGCGTGTAACTATGCAGCCGGGAGATGGAGGGCTGGATGACTTTATACATACCGAAAAACTGGTGCTACTGGACCAGGACAGGTATATAAGAGGGTATTACAATGGAAGGGATTCTGCGGACGTGAAGAGGTGTGCAGACGATGTGGTGAAAGTGACGATGGAAAAGAAGAAGGACAAAAAGAAAAAAGAATAAAGAAAATGCTTACACCGTCAATTAAAAAAAACGATAAGAAGGCCAGGCTGCTGATATATACTTTTTCAGTAGTGGTATTCCTGGTGGTGGCTTCACTTTCAAGAATACACCTAAAGGTAGACCTGGGTTTTGACCCGCACATTTTTGCAACAGCGAATGCAGTTATCAATTCCGCAGTATCAATAATGCTCGTGTGGGCATTGATAGCCATAAAGCAGAAGAACTATGCAACGCACAAGCGCATTATGCTATGGGCAATCGTGCTATCAACCCTGTTCCTGGTATCATACATAGCGCATCACCTGTTTGCCGGCGAAACAAAGTATGGCGGGGAAGGGGCGATGAAAACCATTTATTATATAATACTGGCTACACATATTCCGCTGGCTGCCATTATACTGCCGTTTATCCTTTTTACAGCCTATCGTTCGCTGATAGGGGAGTATGACAAGCACAAGAAGTTGGCGAGGTATACATGGCCGCTGTGGCTGTATGTGAGCATTACCGGGGTGCTGGTGTATTTGTTCATATCGCCGTATTATAGTTAGTTGATCAGTTGTGTTGAGTAGTTGACTATTGCTGTTTGGGGGTAAATCGACTCTTCGCTACGGCTTCGGCAGACCAATGAGGGTGTTTACCGACCAATTAGGTTATTTTGCCTATTGAACCTTGATAAAAGACTGCTAAAAGAAGTAACTTTGTGTTATGGTAAAGCGTTTAATAGTAGTAGTGTTGCTGGTGCTGGCTGCCCACCAGGGTATGGCACAGGGATGCGCGGTTTGTACCAAGACCGCCGCGGGATTGGGGAGCAATACTGCTAAGGGTCTGAATGCAGGTATTCTTTACCTGGCGGCTTTACCCCTTGCCCTCCTCGGTACCGTAGGTTTTGTATGGTATAAGAGGAATAAGAACGGCTTGTAGCATTATCCTTATTTGAACATAAATCATTTATCATGAGAAAGGTATTTCTTTTCGCAATTGCCTGTGCGTTATTGCCATTAGCAGCATGCGGTCCGCGCTGGGATACAGGCAATATTACTACCGAGCAGAAGACTGTCACAGACTTCACGTCTATAGATATTTCTGCGCCCGTGGATGCTGTTGTTACGGTAAAGCCTGGAGCAACGCCTTCGGTTACACTTAAAGGTTTCCCGGACGTGCTGAAAAGGATAAAGACCGAAGTAGTGGATGGACGCCTCCGCATTTACACGGACGAAAAGCGTTGGAATTTGAACTTTGATGAAAATGCAAAGGCAGCAATCACTGTCTCATCGCTGAGTCAACTGGACCTTGCAGGTGCGGCAGACGTTGATGTTATAGGCAACATAACTGGAGATATGTTTAGCCTGAATGTAGCTGGTGCAGGTGATGTGAAAATAGATGAACTGAATACAGACAAACTAAGTGTAGATGCGGCAGGTGCGGCGGATGTAAGTATAAAGAAAGGAGTAGTAAGGTCAGCCGAATATGATTTCTCAGGTGCTGGTGATCTGAAGGCTTATGGACTGCAGAGCAACGATGTGCGTGCGTCAGTATCCGGTGCCGGAGATGTGAAACTAAGTGTAAGTCAAACCTTGGATGCATCTATAAGCGGTGTGGGCAGCATACAGTATAAGGGTAACCCGGCAGTGAGCAAAAGTGTTTCGGGTATAGGAAGCGTTTCGCAGGTGAATTAACAAAAAATATGGGTCGTTTTTCTTAAATTCATTGTCTGAAAACGGTCCGTTATGTTCAGGAAATACGTCAACAGAGCACTGATATTACTGGCAATATTTTTCGGCCCGAATGTTGACGCGTCAGCACAGGCAGACCCTATAGAGAGGGTTTGGACCAATGGTGCTAAAACAGGCAAGGTCCAGGTATACAAGGCCAGGGACGGAAAATTTTATGGCAAGATAGTGTGGCTTGCAGAACCCAACCGGGACGGAAAGCCTAAGCTGGACATACACAATGAAGATCCTAAAAAAAGAGACAGACCGGTTATGGGGCTGCTTATTCTCAGGGGCTTTAAGAAAGATGGTGCAAACCGGTATGTTGACGGTACTATCTACGATCCCAAGAATGGCAAGACTTACAGCTGCAAGATGGAACTAAAAAATAATAAGCTGGACGTAAGGGGATATATAGGCGTATCTATGCTGGGCAGAACTGATACCTGGACTCCGGCGGATTGATCTGAACCACGATTTTCAAGATTCAAAAGATTCACTTCGGTAATTGTTCTTTCCCGACAACTTTTTAGGTATCACGCTTACTTCTCCGTTGCGTTCCATATAAGCTTCTTCAATCTGAGCTAAAGATTCAAAACCTTCCAATCTTATTCTTTCCATCAGATCGTTTTCACTAATAAGACTGCGGACCATATTCTTTTCTACGAGTTTGCCATTGCTATACAATAGTATTTTAGTTCCCTTTATCCAGCCGCCGAATTTGCTGTATTTGAGACTTAAAAAAGCGAATAGCCGGTGGGCTATGGCAAGGACAGCGCAGGCTGCAAGCCCTGAAGCAAATGGCACTCTGCCTATCACTCCCTGGGCCAGTATAGCGCCAATGAGAATAGCGAAAGTATTATCGAAAGGTGACTTTAAGCCGAAGGCGCGGCGCCCTGCTATTCGCACCAGCACAATGGCTACAATAAAGGTGATAAAAGCCCGCAAGCTCATTTGCAGGACAGTCAGTTCCTCTTCTTGTGTACCCCAGAAATCATAGATTGTGTCGAGCATGGCTTGCAATTAGGATGATACAATATAAAATAAAGGCCGCAGTTTTACATCTGCGACCATCTATAAGTATAAAAATCAAAGCCTACATGTTGCTGGCCCTGTCCTGCCTTGTATCCTGGCGTACAGGGTTCATTTCATCGTTTTGTACCACATCAGGTTCTTCCTTCACGGGCTGATTGACATTGCGGTTTACATTCTGTTGGGTATTTGTATCTGTGTTCTGAGTGCTAGTTTCATCGTTTTCCGGTTTGTTGCCTTTCTTAGAAGCCTGTCCGCCTTTGCGGCCGGCGGCACGAGCCTCTTCAGAGGTCCATTCGTGGGCTACACCCTTCCGGTGAGCTGCCTGGCCTCCTTTACTGGCTATCTGCCTTTGCTGTTCAGGACTCATAGATGCAAACCCGCGGTTCGATATCCTGCTTTTCCCCTTTTCTTCCTGTCCGCCATTGTCCTTTATCTGCGCCATTGTCTGTAGTTTTAATAAGTTAGTGATGTTACCGCAGTAGAAATTAAAAAGGCTATGCCATAAGAGAAGCTAATTTCACGCCCAAACTCATCCATATTCTACTATGAATTTTGCCGCTTTACATATTTGTATATTGTGCAATGTAAATGGCGCTGTAGCGTCTGTTTCCCGTTTATGACAATAGCAGACCTTGACAATTATTTTGTGGAACATAATACACAGCAATAGTTGCCCGGGCCAGCTTGTGGATTCAACCGGGCGAATGTGCATAAAGGCAGGGTTGCCCACAGGTTTTACAGCGTTATTAACAGGTTTTGCAGCAGCAGGTGTGGATAGCACCTGGAAGACTATTTCCGTTTTCTATAAGCGGACAAATGATGACAACGCTATCTTTACACTTCTAAATGATAGAAGAACAAAAAAAACCGCATGAAAGCAAGCTCATGCTTTGGCTGAAGCGCATAGGCTTCTGGGGCTTTTTGTTCTTCCTTGTAAAAGGCTTGGTGTGGATAGGCATATTTGCCTATGGCTATTTCTGGGCTTCAAAAAAGTAGCTAAAGGGTATTGATATCCTTTCCTTCCTTTAAGGCTGCTATACTTTTTTCTACCGCCGTTTTGTTGTTGGCGTCCGGAGCCTGGGGCAGTGCCTTGCCTGCATACTTTAATGCTTCCTTATAGTTGCCAACTGCAGAGTAGCCCCGGGCCAGGCCCATATTAGTGGTATACTCATTAGGATAGCGATCATAATTAAGCTTAAAAACGTTGAAAGCTTTTTTGCCTTTCTTTTCCTGCAGTAGGCGGCGGGCGTAGAAGTGAGCCTGCTGCGCAGAAGTAGTTGCGCTCATGGCTTTTTTAAAAGTTTCATCGGCTTCTTTTGTTTTCCCTGTCTTTTCCAGTAGCTCGGCATAAGTGCAGAGTACGTTGAAGTTGGGCATAGAACCGGCAACAAACTGCATATAGCTAAGCGCTTCCTCAGTGCGGATGTTTTGATTCATGTAATAGCGGGCGGCCTCATAGTAGGCGTCCGCGGTAAACCCACGGGCAGTATGCATTTCTCGATCGATGCTGGCTAGCTGTATTTTTTGTAGCTCCGTTGTGATGCTAAATGGAATGCGTAGCTTTTCCCAAACAACTGAAAGCACGGCGGTGCTATCGGTTTGGTCGCTGAAAATATAGCTAAGCCGCTCCGTGCTGTAATTCACTGCCTGTGGCTTTACATTCACGCGAAGCGCGTCATTTTTTTCATCGTAGTAAAAGCTGCCCCAGGCTTCGGTGTCTTTAGAGAAGATGAGAGTACATTCTTTCGGATCATACGCGATGAAGAAACCGTATTTACCTGCGGGCAATTTTTTACCTTCTATTATTACATCCGTTGAAAATGAAATGGTTGTGTTTTCGTTGGCCCCGGCACGCCAGGGCATTTTAGTTACCGTGCCAAAGCCGGGATTAGGAGCGTAGCCGACCGGGATCAATTCGCCCCAGATCTTGCCCTCGCGTCCGCGGACCGCCGGTCGGCCATAGTCAACATGCACGCGGGTGAGACCAATATCTTCGGAGACAGAAGCCCTGCTGCATCCGCCATCAGCCGGAAAACTTAGTTGTGCCTGGCCTGCAAGGGATAGGAGC
>CAMPKR010000187.1 GCA_946887345.1 uncultured Bacteroidota bacterium
CCACCCTACACACCCTTGTTTTAAAAGCAGCATACCACTTCTCCTTGCCCAGTCTCTGCGCAACCAGGTGATGCGCATTCTCCTTCCAGTTTTTTATATCGTCTAGCGTCGCCCAGTACGATACTGTAATGCCCAGTTCCTCACGAGCACTTTCAATACCCAGGTAGCCCGGTTGTGTTTTGGCAAGTTCTACCATGGCATCGGCCATGCTTCCATATCCGTCGGCTACATCAGTCCGTAGCGAAGTAAAGATCACTGCATAATAAGGTGGCTCCGGTGTTTGCGCTATCATAAGATCAGTTGTTCTAAGTTATTAATTCCCTTTCTCAAATTTAGTAACCCTTATGTGCAAAACTAAATTTGCATTCCGCCCTGTGCACATCGTATCTTTGTTTAGAACGATTTTCTACATCACGTTCTAAAGTTCTTTGACATTATAAACCCTTAATTAATACTCTTCGCCTGCCTCCGGTAGTGAGCGGTAATAAGGCGGTAACAACCGGTAACAAAGCGGTAATAAACCGGTAACAAAACGGTACTGTAGCGGTACAGAATCGGTAATAAAAAAATGCCAAACCCTTACCCATGGCGGATCTACAAAAATCCCAACATGCAAATCGGTAAAAAACGCTGCACCCGTTATATCATTTCTCTCCGCTTAAATTCCTTATTTCTATCAAAGAGGTAACGATAGGTAGTTAGTTTTCTGCTAAGGTAGGTGCCCAGGCTTTCGGCTATATGTACCATCTTGGGATTAAAGTCGCCGATCCATTGCATTTCGTATCGCTGGTATTTGTAGCGTGGCTGTATCACTTTCGCTGCTTCCACTATCAGGAAGGCATCTACGCCCTTACCCTGGTACTCCGGAATGATGCCGAATACAAGACCTACAAAGCGGTCGCACTTGCCGAACTGCTGCAGCCAGAGAAAATATAGCTTTTGCCTGAAGCCGAACTTACCGTTCATATGTTTGAGGTATTGGTTCAGGTCAGGGAGATTGACCCACATGGCTACCGGTTCATCTTTGTGATAGGCAAACCACATAATATGCTCGTCCATCACTGCCTTCATGGTCTGGAACATTTTCAGCACCGTACGCTCTTCCAGGCCTTTCTCTCCCCTGCCCGCCCAGGCTTTGTTGTAGATATAGGTAAAGTCGTGGACGTACTTCTCCATCTTGCTTTTCTCAAACATCTGCGCTGTGTACTCAGGATCTTTGGAGAGCTGATCGTGATGAACGTAGAATTTCTCCTGCAGCCTGTTCTTTACTTCCAGTGAAAAACAAAGCTGGTGATAGTAGGCTTTGAAGCCGTAACTCTCAAAGAGTTCTATATAATAGGGCGGATTATAGTTCATGCAATAGAGCGGCTCCTGGAAGCCTTCTACCTGCAGGCCCCACCACCGTTCTTTCTCGCCAAAGTTGATGGGACCGTCCATAGCCTGCATGCCGCGCTCCTGTAGCCATGCCTTGCAATGATCGAACATGAAATGAGCCGCAGCTTTGTCGTTAATGCACTCGAAAAAACCAATTCCGCCGGTGGGCTGCTCCTGGTCCCGGATATATTTTTGAGAAACAAAAGCGGCGATACGGCCGATTACATTACCTGCATCATCCCCCAACAGCCAGCGGGCACATTCGCCGTCGTTAAAAAATTTGTTCTTAGCGGGATCGAATACTTCTTCTATGTCTTTATCGAGAGGGCGTATCCAATTGGGATCATCTTTGTAAATGCCGGCTGCCATATCCCTGAACAGCTGTTTATCCCTTTCCGTGCTTACTTGTCGTAGGTTCATCTGTAAGCAAAGGTACAAGTAACCACGATTTACTTGACTGACGGATTATTGCATTGAGCTTCGCGTATTCATTGCGCCCACTTTGCGAACTTGGCGTTTAGCTTTAACCGCAAAGGACGCTAAGGTTCGCAAAGTATCGCAGAGGGCTCAAGTCATGTGTTAGTGCCCTCAAGACTAAACAATGCACAATTATTCATATGCGTATAGTGCGAATTAGCGTCTTGCTGACTCTCGGAGAACTTGATTATATTGCTGGTTCATGCAATGGTTGTACTGGATAATAGCGATAGTATTAGC
Source organism: uncultured Bacteroidota bacterium (assembly GCA_946887345.1). The sequence continues at coordinate 2,092 of CAMPKR010000187.1, forward strand.
TGCGGGGGCCGGATATTGGGTTTATAGAGCGGATGTAAAACGGGCGGTACCTATGCCCTGGCTTACTGCTACTCTCAGAGGGGTGGTAGTCTTGCTCTGTTTGCTGTTCATACTGGCCCCGGTTATCAGTATTACTAAAAATGAAACTCAGAAACCTATTGTTCTCTTCCTGGAGGACAACTCAAGGTCGGTAGCTGAAGCGCTGGGTAAGGATAGCGCCACCTACCGCAAAAACGCTGAAGACTTGATCAGCAAACTTTCTGACAAGTACAGGGTAGTAAAATGGGGCTTTGGCAGCAGTGTTCAGCAGGATAGCCTTTTCAATTACAAACAGCAGGCAACAGATATTTCAGCGGCGCTGAGCAGGGCACAGGAATTCTATGGTATGCAGAACCTGGGCGCTGTGATATTACCTACAGACGGTCGTTTTAACCGGGGAACCAATCCGCAGTTCCAGCAGCTGGCATTGAATAGTGCAGTATACACAGTAGCCCTGGGCGACAGCGCTGCGCAAAAAGATATTCGCATATCCCAGGTATACACCAATAAGATAGTATCGCTCAACAGCCAGTTTGAAATAAGAGCTGATATTGTTGCTGCTCTCTGTAACGGGTACAGCGGCAATGTACAACTACTGGAAAACGGTGGCGGTGTGAGCAGCAGTCCTATATCCATAGCGTCTGACAGGTATGATCGCTCGGTTTCATTTTCGGTGAGGGCCGATAAGCCGGGGCTGCATCACTACGTGATCAATGTGCCGGTGGCTGATGGTGAAACGAATGTGAGCAACAACAGGCGCGATGTGTTTGTTGAGGTAGTAGATCAGAAGAAGAATATCCTTATAGCCGCTGCCTCACCACACCCGGATATTAATGCCATTAAAGAGGCGCTGAGTGGAATGGAAAGCTACAAGGTGACAGTAAAAATGGCCGAGGAACTTCCTTCCGCATTTAACGAATACCAGGTCATCATTCTTCACCAGTTGCCCGGTCTTCGCAGTAATATAGCTCAGCAACTGCAAGCTGCAAAAAAGCCTGTCTGGTATATAACAGGAACACAGACAAATGTAGCGGGACTGAACCAGGTGCAAAAAGCGATCAGCTTCAGCGGACAAGGAATAGCACGCGATGTGCATCCCGGGTACAATAGTTCGTTTTCTCTATTTACCCTGCCGGCCAATACGCAGGCGGTGCTGGATAAGATGCCGCCGCTCTTTACTAATACAGGAGATGTGCAGCAATCACCTTCGGCCATTACACTGCTCTACCAGCGGATAAATAAAAGCAACATGCAGGCCCCGCTTTGGGCTTTGCAACAGGGAAGCACACCGGCAGCCTTGCTGCTGGGCGAGGGTCTCTGGCGCTGGAGGCTATATGAATACAGGCATTTCAATCAGCACAGCGTGGTGGATGAAATGATCAGGCAGACGATTTATTTCCTTTCGGTGAATGCCAATGAACGGCCTTTCCAGGTAGAACTGCCTAAGTATATCTGGAGCGACCAGGAAGCGATAACACTGAACGCTTACCTGCTAAATGCGAATAACGAGCAGGTGAACGGGCCTGAGGCTAAGATCATTATCACTGACAGCGCGGGCAGAAAATACAATTTCAATTTCGAACGCTCAGGGAGTGCCTATAAGATAAATGTAGGGATACTTGCCGGTGGCAGCTACAGCTACACTGCGCAGACCACCTACAATGGCAAGACTTATAGTGCTACAGGCAGTTTTGTAGTGGAGAGCATACCGCTGGAGCTGATGGAGACAGGAGCCGATCATGCCTTGCTCTACAGCCTGGCTCAGAAGTATAATGGCAGCATGGTATCGGGTAAAAATATCGGTGCATTGTACGACAGCATTAGCAACAACCAGGACATCAAGCCACTAATAGAAACGAATACCGAGGTAGCTCCCTTGGTGAACTGGAAATGGTATTTCTTCGTTATTTTAATTTTTGCAGTCGCGGAATGGTTACTGAGGAAGTATTGGATGGCACAGTAGGTCTGAACCACGGTTTACATGATTTTTTTTGATTACCATGATCTTGAAATATTCCTATCTTAGAATAGATGGAATATAAAGACGGCGATATTACTTCGAAGATCATTGCTTGCGCTTTAGAGGTACATAAGACGTTAGGAAACGGTTTTCCTGAACTTATTTATCAACGGGCCTTAGAAGTTGAATTTGAAGACAGAAGTCTGGTTTTCATCCGGGAATTTGAGATGCCTTTGTATTATAAAGGAAAGATCATTGGACAAAGAAGAGTAGACTTTTTATTTGAGAATAAAATTTGTGTGGAACTAAAAGCAGTCACAGCATTGACTGATGTACATCTTGCTCAAGCCTTAAACTACCTGGAAGCATTAAATTTAGAAATAGGTCTATTACTCAACTTTGGCAGCCGAAGCCTTGAAATTAAGCGCCTACATAACAAGAAATACTCCCCGCTGATCAATTTCAATCCCAATAGACCATGACCGTCAAATCATAGTAATTCTTCTAATCGAGTAAATCATGGTTTAAAGAGTGATGCACCTTTCGGGGTATTGCGCGGCGTGTTTGTAGACGAGGTTGCGGATGAAGTCGTTGTCTTGCATGGGTTCCAATTGTTGCTGGAGGAGATCGATGCTGTTGAGGCTATCACGGTTGTTGATGTAACCCATGCCGTAGAGGTTACCTCCTTTTATCAGGATGCAGCTCTCTTCATTGTCGCTTATCCCCCTGTCTATATAGGCGAAGGTAGGCATGTGCTTTTCTATCCAATCGATGGCTTCTTCAACTTTGAGATTATACAGCAGCGGATCGCTATGCACTGAGCATTCCCCCGCCGGCTCTGCATTACCAGAACATTCTGAAATCTTTGCCAGGTAGCAGAGTCGTGCGCAAAGATCAAATTCAGCTATCAGGCGCCGAAGCCAGAGATGCCCTTCGTTGATTGTGTTAAAAGTAAAAAGCGGCTTGAAGAGCGGCTTGTTTTTCTCTACGATAAAGCGCCTGAAACCCTGCCTGTCTTCATACACGAAAAGACCGAAGCGTGGCAGGTAACCACGCTGGCTGCGGTTGTATGCAGGCCACAGGCGGCGAATTTCTGTACTTTCCAGGATGTGCGCCATGAGTTCTGTAGCGCACTCTTTGTAACTGATGCGATAGATATCGCGGAGAAAATCCTGTTTCTGCCTGTTGGGCTTATTATTAGAGAAATGGCTTTTTACTCTTTTGAAAATGTTGACAGCCTTGCCTACATAAATAACCTTGCATTTCAGGTTATAGAAATAATACACTCCCGGGCATTTAGGCAAATTATCCAGCTG
>CAMPKR010000188.1 GCA_946887345.1 uncultured Bacteroidota bacterium
AGGTGGGAAACTGCCGGTGATCCTTCTTGTCTTTATTATACAGCATCTGCAGCGTAGTACCGGCAAATTCTGCACTTTTTAGTAGCTCCAGCCGCTCGGCATCCGGAGCCGCATAATAGTTTACGAGAAATTTTTCCACAGTGCTGATTCCCTTTTTTTCTGAGAGCGTTTTAGCCCATTTTTTAACATACTCATCATAGGCTTTTTGACCTTCCGTCGTCTGCCATCCGTAGATAATCATCCCAAACCATCGCAGAAAATAAAGTGATCGTTCAGATGCATAAATATTCTCGCTGAAATTGCCCTCTTCTATGGCACTCAGTATCTCAAAGGGCCTGACCAAATCCAGCTCATCACATATCTTCCTGCTGTAGGCCAAAAAACGATGCATGGTATCTCTCTTCCCGGCAGCATGCAATTCAGGCAGTAATATATGAGCACTATAAATTACATCCTGGCAGTTAACTGCCACCCTCCGGATCATTCCCTCTATCAAAGTATCTCTCTGTGCTTTTGCGGCAGGTGACAAATACAAAAAGCAGGTTAGGGTGATAAGTTTTTTAATATATATTCTCATTTGTGCGTCAAACTTAGAATTGTTTCCTCAGTTACCAACTTCCATCGCAAGCCATGATTTGTGGGGCTGAAAATATCTTCACAACTTAAAGTTACGCAAGCCCGGAAACAATAATAATCACTATATTTAGTTATCTCCTATGCGACCTGTTTCTGCCTGAAAACAACTCACACTTAAAAACCGGCAGGGGATGAAACATATTGCTTCTATTCTTTTTATGCTGCTTTCACAGCAGATCGCCGGCCAGACACGCTGCGATTGTTATGACAGACTGTTTAACCTGGGCAGGCACTATGAAAACCATGGCAATTTTATTAAAGCCATAGAGGTCTTTAAGGACGCACTTTACTTTTTGGAGGAGAATAACGACGATGCGGAGGTATTCCTGGGCCTTGTTCACTGCTACGACACCATGCACAACTACGACTCTTCTGTAGCCTATGCCATGAGAGCCATAGATAAAGGGCTGGGGGCAGGTTATTTTTACAGCTACACTCCGCGCACCTTTGAGCATCTGCCCAACGATGAGCGGCTGCTCTGGCCCCGGCCGGGGCAGGAAGTGAACTGGGGATTATTTAAGCTCACCCAGCAGATGTTTGGTCTTGATCAGTACTTCCGTACCTCTGAGAATTTTGAGTCGCAGTGGCTTCCTGACTCGCTGGAGCAATACAAAATGCCGATAATCCTGTCATTATTCCATCTCGCAGACAGTAACAACTACATGTTGCAGATGAAGATATTCCGCAAGTTCGGTTGGCCGACCTATCAAAAAGTGGGTTTTTACAACGCCGTGAGCCCCGGGGGGTTGATGCACAATGTTCGATACCCCGGCTTTGGCCGTCACCTGCTTGATACGCTCTATCACTTCGGCTCCAGGTGCGAAGGCATACTAAAGTCTAAAGTGCTGAAGCTGGAAGATAACCGGGTGTATCATGGTGGCGAAGTATCGATGGGTAGCGGCAAGAACCTTATCGGCTTTACTGGCCGCGACAGGTACAACCTTATCTACGACATCAAAAAAGCTGACAGCATACGACTGGCCAATAATCATGTGCGATTAAAAGAAGACGTACCGCCGGGAGAAACTTTACCGAAAGAGTACCGCCCTGTGCCCTACCCGAAAAATTATTTCTGCATGAAAAAATACCAGCTGGAATAAGGGGGAAATCATACACATGTCAACAAATCCGCATACGGCATTTACTTTTTGCTACTATACCTTAATTCCTATCTTTGTTTAGTTAGAAAACCAAGCAGAAAAATACGTCTTTAGTAAAAACTTTACTCTGTATGCAAAAGCGCATAAGCTTAACTACCTTATTATTAGTTCTCCTGTCCGTTTCTGCCTTCGCGCAAAAGGCTGCCATTAAAGGTTTCGTTTACGATAAAATGACCGGCGAGCCTATGATCTACACAGTGGTATTTCTTAAAGACACTAAAATAGGAGTACAAACCGACCTTCACGGTTATTTTACGATAGCTCAACTGGCTCCCGGTACCTATACGGTAATGAGTACGGTTATTGGCTATGACACAGTAATGCAGGATGTAACAGTTGCGGAAGGCCAGGTGCAAAGCGTGCAGCTATTTATCGCACCCCGCGCCCGTACGCTTGAAGACGTGGAGATATCGGCCAGGCAGAGGGAAAAGACAACTAAAGTAGGTGTAGGTGTGACGGCCATTACCCCTACAGACATCAATAAGCTACCAAGTGCAGGTGGCGAACCGGATATAGCCCAGTTCCTGCAGGTGCTGCCCGGCGTGGTATTTACCGGTGACCAGGGTGGTCAACTGTATATACGCGGTGGCTCGCCTACGCAAACGGGTATATTGCTGGACGGCGTCACCATTTACAATCCATTCCATACGATAGGGCTGTTTTCCATCTTTGAAACAGACGCAATACGTAGTGCTGAAGTAACATCCAGCGGGTTTGGCGCCCAATATGGCAACCGAACATCTGCCATAGTAGACGTGCGCACAAAAGATGGTAACAAAAACGCGCTATCGGGCAAATTTTCTGCCTCTCCTATTATGGTACATGGCATGCTGGAAGGTCCGCTGGCAAGACCAAAAGAAGCGGGAAGTTCCAGCGTTTCATTCCTGTTATCTGCAAAACACAGTTACCTGGAATCGACCTCTAAGTCGATATACGGAGGTTTTAGCGAGTCGATCAAGCAAAACGGCTTGCCCTTCTCTTTTACCGACCTGTATGGTAAGGTAACATTAAGCGGCGACAACGGCAGCAAACTGAATGTATTTGGTTTCAACTTTAACGATAGAGCGAAGATCGTTAATCCCAAGACTTACGTGCAGGAAGCCGCGCTAGACTGGGACGCTATAGGCGCCGGTACGACGTTTGTTCTTACGCCGGGCAATTCATCTGCTTTGATCAGTGGTAAATTCGCTTATTCCAAATACAATATTGAGATAAATGAAACAACAGGTGGCACCGGCGGTACAAGAAAAAGCGGCATAGCCGGCTTTGAAGGTGGTATTGACTTTACCTACTATCTGAAAAACTACAGCCAGCTGAAATACGGGCTGGAAGTAAGTGGCCTGAATACCACACTTGACTATACTAACCAGTTCAGTACCAATTACAACCTTAGCCGTAGCAATACTATTGCCTCTGTATTTATCAACTACAGGAAGAACTTTGGTGATAAATTCGTTCTGGACCCAAGCTTCCGCCTGCAGTACTATGCGTCTATGTCGTTTGCATCACCAGAGCCACGCCTGGGCTTGAAATACAACGTCACCCCGAACATCCGCCTGAAAGCAGCGGCCGGTATGTATTCTCAGAACATCATCAGTACCAAGAGTGATAAAGATGTAGTAAACTTCTTTACCGGTTTCCTGCTGAGCCCGGACGAAAGAATATTTGATACAGATGGTAATCCACTTGCACAAAACGTGCAGCGCGCTAATCACCTGGCTGGCGGTATTGAAGTTGACATACAAGACGTAGAAATTAACATTGAACCATGGTATAAAGGTTTTAAAGACTACACCGAACTTAACAGGTACAAAACTTCGGCAAGCCAATCAAACTTCATTGCCGGTGATGGTAAAGCAGTGGGTGTAGACTTCTCACTTAAATACAACTACAACCGCCTGTATCTTTGGTCTGTATTCTCTTATCAAAAGATAACTTACACCACCAGGGATAGCCGCAACGCCGTGCAAACATATCCGCCACCATTCGACCGTCGCTTTAACATGAACCTGTTCGGTTCATATACAGCCGGTAAAAAGCGTGACTGGGATTTATCTATCCGCTACAATCTCGGATCTCCTTTCCCCTTCACGCAAACACAAGCATTCTTTGAAAGCCCGAACCTTGCAGGCAGTATAAACAGCAATGTAACCGGCACAAACGGCAACCTGAACGTAGTATATGCGGAAACGCTCAATGGCGGTCGCCTTTCATGGTTCCACCGCGTGGATGTTTCTGCCAAGAAGCGCTTTGCAATTACGAAGAAATCGAATATTGACGCCATATTCAGCATAACGAACGTGGCCAACCGCAACAATATATTTTATGTAGACCGTGTCACCAACACCAAAGTATATCAGTTGCCCATATTCCCCAGCCTGAGCGTTGCGTGGAATTTTTAATAGTGTTGAATGAAGCAAAACAAACAGAAGAACATAAGCCGTACACTTGCAGCCATGGCCCTGGCCATGTCGTTATCGTTAAATACACAAGCACAGCAACACATACCCAACCTGCCTGAAAACAAGTGGTTGGTGCTGGCAGAAGAGCAATACTTCCAGGGACATTATGCTATGGCGCTGCAGTCGGCCGAGACTTATATAAAACAAGGAACCATAAACAGCGAAGCAAAAACTGCCGACCTGATTAACAAAGCGAAGTTTTTCTCATCTGTATCAGCATTGAGGCTGGATCTGCCTGCCTGCGAGGACAGCGCCATTACCAGTATTAATAAAACTTCGAATCCTGCTTACAAACAGCGTATGGCATTTGCCCTGGCGCAATTCTATTTTCAGCATAACAGGCTGACAGCAGCGATACCGTACTATGAAATGGCAGGCTATGCCAACCTTAGTAACAAGGAAATAGCGGATAGTCGCTTTGAACTGGCATACTGTTACTTCAATAGTATGCAGTTTGACAAGGCAGAACCGCTTTTTGCATCAATAAAGGAACTGGAAGGCAAATATCACACAGCAGGCAATTACTACTATGGCCTACTTGCCTACAACAGGAATAATTACAACGAAGCGCTCAGCAGCTTTGAACGCATAAAAAACCAGGCAGAATACGGGAAAGTAGTTCCTTACTACATAGCTGAGATACATTACTTCCTTGGCAACAGGCAGCAGGCACTTAACGAGGCACTGAGCCAGATCAACCAACCTGAAAAATCATTTTACGACAACGAACTGCATTTACTCGCTGCCCAGGTACTCTTTGAAGAGGAGCGTTATGGTGAAGCACTGCCCTATTTTGAGCACTACTACGATAACACGGATAAGATTCGGAAGGAAGACCTATATGAAATGGGCTATTCTTACTACCGCGTGAGCGAGTGGGAAAACGCGATAGAGAAATTCAAACCGCTGAGCAACGCCCAGGATACAATGGGACAAACTGCCATGTACCTGCTGGGTGACTGCTACCTGAAGACAGGAGATAAACGTAGCGCCAGGAATGCATTCGGCATTTGCGCGGACATGCCATTCAACCCTAAGCAGCAGGAATCGTCCATAATGCTGAGTGGCAAGCTGTCTTATGAATTGGGATATAGCGATGAGGCCATGCAGCGCTTCAAA
>CAMPKR010000189.1 GCA_946887345.1 uncultured Bacteroidota bacterium
GCTTAGCATCGCCAAAAACAGTTTTTCCGCCGTAGCGCCAGCTTTCGTTTCGTTCCCGCTCTACGAGTTGCTCAAAGTTGTTATTAGGCACAAAATTCTCTTCCAGTCTTTGGGCAGCCTTACCCAGGTTCTTAATCGCTTCCTTTTTGTCACCGCTTCCGAGCCTGGCTCTCTCAACGGCCTGTTTCAGCGTGCTTATAGTTTCATCGTAAACTTTAGTCGGTACAGGAAAGGGATGGCCATCTTTTCCACCATGGGCAAAAGAGTAACGCGCCGGGTCTTCAAAACGGGAAGGGGTGCCATGTATCACCTCGCTTACCAGCACTAAAGATTGTAATGTACGCGGACCCAGTCCTTCAAGCAATAGCAGCGACTCTATATCAAGGCCTTCCTTTTCGTAGGCCACAGCCAATACAGATCCCAGTCTTTTCAGATCTACATCTTTTGCCTTCACATCATGACGCACCGGCATTTTTAGCGATTTTATATTCTCCAGCAGCTTTGCAGGTTCTTCTTTTACTATGCTCAATATCGAGGCTTTTGCATCTGCTGCGGCCTTATGAGTGAGATTGAGAATACGCCCTTGGTTCTGCCCATAGATAAAAGTATGCGGCTCTTCAACAAAGGATTTTATCTTCTGTGAATGCCAGTGATATCTGCGTGCATAGCCGTTGCTATCGTTCATTCCCTGCTGCACTACGGCCCATTCACCGTCATCGCTTAATATAAAACTATGCAAATAAACCTGGTAGCCGTCTTGCACTGCATTGTTGTCAACCTTGGCTGCCAGTTTACTGCTGCGTACCAGCATATCTCCATTCAGGCCTGTGCGTTCGGCAACCTTAATAAGTTCGACCGGAGTTTCCCTGGAATGTTTTCCTTTGCCGCCACAGATATAGAGGCCGAGGCTGCCAGCCTGCTTGTTGATGGCTCCTTTCAGGGCACCCATCACCGAGGTAGTAATACCCGACGAATGCCAGTCCATACCCAGTACACACCCCAGCGACTGAAACCAGAAAGGATCACTTAGCCTTCGCAACACTTCATGCTTGCCATAATCCTGCACTATCGATTCTACTATAGCACCGCCAAGTTTGCCCATACGTTCGTATAGCCAGCGTGGCACCTTGCCATAATGCAAAGGCAGATCAGCATAAGAATGAGCCATAAGTAAAGTTACGGAGAGAGGAGTGTGCGCTACTGATATTGTGGATATCTTGCCTTAAGCTCAGCAAGACCTATCATCCTGTTCAGCTCAGCATCCCAGACCTTCAGGCGGAAGCAGGAAATAATACCGCCCGGTGTAAATGAGGTTGTTCGCGGGTGCTGTAGCTCCGGTATTTCAGCCATGGCCTCCGGCAGGCGGTAAAAGGGAATCCTTGAATTAAGATGGTGGATGTGATGATAGCTGATATTAGCAGTACACCATTTCAGGAAAGGATTCATCAGCATAAAACTGGATGACTCCAGGGCAGCGCCTTCATACTTCCAGTCTGAATTATCAGCAAATGTTACGCCGGGGAAATTGTGCTGGGCGTAAAACAAATAAGCACCTATTGCAGAAGAAATAATAAAAGGAATAAACATACTTATCAGCCAGAACTGCCAGCCGAAAAAGAATATCATCAGACCTGTAATCACAAAATGTATGATCAGTGCCAGTAGTGAATCGTAGTGCTTAGCCGGTGAGCTGACAAAAGAATTAAAGCACATGCCCATCATAAACATGCTGAAGTAGCCCAGAATTATTGTAAGGGGATGCCTGACAGCCAGGTAAACCCTGCGCTCTTTGGCCGACATGGAAAGGAATTTCTTTGATGTGGCTATAGGGTAAGAACCGATGCTGGCACTGAATAGCTTTGAGTTGTGGTTATGATGATAATCATGCGACCGCTTCCAGATGCTCGGTGGTACCAACACCAGTATCCCGTAACTATACATGATAGCAGCGGCCAGCGGAGAGCGATGCAAAATGGTGTGATGTAAAAAATCGTGGTAAATGATAAACATCCGCACCATCAGCAAGGCTGTCAGCACACTGAAGCACAACTTTACAGCTAGGTAATGCCCCAAAAACGTGCCTGACCAGGCAGCGATCAACAACAGAAGCGTGGAGGTTAGGTATGCCCAGCTCTTCTTCCTGTCCTCTTTGGCATAGGGCTTTGTGGCAAGTATCAGGTCCTTGCCGGTTCTGCCAATAGGCGGTACATTAATATTTGAAGCTTCTTTTATCAACTTAATTCTGCCGGTCTTTTATGCTTCCATCTCCTGTGCGACCAAAGCCAGGTTTCGGGTTGTTCTCTTATATCTTGTTCCAGTTTGCGGGTGTGTAGATCCGATATTTCGCCGTCGGCTGTTTTCTTCGGATCTTCTACCAGCATCTCCACGGTCATCTCGTAGTAGCCGCGCCTCACCCGTTTTACGTTGGAGTACACTACAGGGTATCCTATCTTCTTTGCTATCACCTCTGTACCTTTGAAAACCGGGGTATCCTGGTTTAAGAAATTAGTCCAGTATGCTCCGGCCAGGTTAGAAGGCGTCTGGTCGGCAATAAAAGCTGTTGCATTCAGTTCATCCTTCGTTTGCAGCATATCCTTATAGGTGTCCCTCATGGCTATCAGCTTAGTGCCGAAGGTCATGCGCATCTTCCGGATGAGATTATTAAAATTCTTATCCTTCAGGGGGTGATATATTACATACAGCTGGTGATCGAGCAATAGGCTACAGGTATTGCCAGCCCATTCCCAGTTGCCCTGGTGCCCTAATACCAGGATAATACTACGGTTTTCGGCCGATAGTTTCTTAAATACCTCCAGTGAGCCGGGCGCGAAATAGCAATGCTTCAGCATAGATTTTCTGCTGATGGTAAGGGTCTTAAATGTTTCCAGGAAAAGGTCGCAGAGATACGAGTAGAACCTCCTGCAGATCACTTTTATTTCTTCTTCACTCTTTTCAGGGAAGGAGTTCCGCAGGTTGGTCAGCACCACCTCTTTCCTGTATCCCGCCAGCTTATAAACTATCACATACAGCAGGCCCGAGAGCAGGTAAAGCACCGGGAATGGCAGTATAGAAAGCAGGTAAATAAAGGGTAGCGCTATGTAATAAACAATGGTAGACAAAGGCCCTGGAAATTGTGCGCCAAAGATACGTCGGGAAAAGCTCTGTTCAGAGAAAAGCTGCCATATATCATAGCCTGAATATCATTAGATTGTCAATAATGCCCATATTTGCCGATTTGCCACCGTCACCCACCGAAATATTTCCCTACCCTTGGGCTGAGTAGGCTAACTTTGCACCTGCAAAAAACTACTCATTATATGGCTCGCCCCAGGCACGGCAGTAACGGCACCACTGAAGAAGATTTACCTAAGCTCAAGTTTAACCGCGAGAACATAAAAGAAGGCCTGATGATATTTAAGTATATCAGGCCCTACCGCAAACAGTTCATCTGGGGACTGGTGATCATTTCCCTTTCCAGCCTGTCCACCATGTCTTTCCCTTTCTTCCTGAAGGAACTGCTGCAAAGCGCTACCGGGGGCAAAACGGATATTTTTAAGACCTCACCGGGCATTATTGCTCTTATTATGGTAGGCGTACTAGGACTCCAAATGGTGATCTCATACCTGCGCGTCTATTTCTTTACCTATGTAGGTGAGAATGCAGTTGCAGATATGCGCAAAGACGTTTATGCCCGGATGATATCGATGAACATGGACTTCTTTGCCAAAAGAAGGGTAGGGGAACTCTCCAGCCGTGTTATGTCCGATATCAGCCAGATACAGGACACTATCACTTCTGTACTGGCAGAGATACTGCGTGGTGTGCTGACTTTGGTTATAGGTCTCTCCCTTATATTTTTCATGTCGGCCAAGATGGGCCTGCTTATGCTGGCTATAGTACCTGTGGTCGTTATCATTGCTGTAATTTTCAGCAAGCGCATCAGGAAGTATGCCCGAAGTGCGCAGGATAAATTAGCTGATACCGGAACCGTACTACAGGAATCATTGCAAGGCGTAAGCAATGTAAAAGCTTACACAAATGAGTGGTATGAAATAAAGCGATACAATAGCAATCTTCGCGATATGGTGCATCTTGCAATACAGAGTGGCAAAATGCGTGGCCTCTTTATCGCATCTATGATCTTCTGCCTGTTCAGCTCTATCGTTTTGCTCGTGTGGTACAGTACTACACTGATGCAAAGAGGTGAACTCGATTTTGCGCAACTGGCAGCCTTTGTACTATATACAGGCTTTGTAGTCGGTACGCTCGGCGGCTTTGCTGATATGTTTGGCCAGCTGCAAAAAACACTGGGCGCCACACAGCGCGTGCGCGACCTTTTGAAAGAAGAAACAGAGAACATTTCGCTTGCAGAAGTTCAGCTTGACGAAAAATACAGGCTGCACGGAAAGGTAGAACTGCAACATATTGCTTTCAGCTACCCAAGCCGTAAAGAGATACCTGTACTGAAAGATATTTCTCTCTCTGCCGACATGGGGCAGCAGGTAGCCATAGTAGGGCCTAGCGGGGCAGGAAAGAGTACGCTTATTTCGTTGCTGCTTGGCTTCTACCAACCCGACAATGGCGCTCTTTTGTTTGACAGTCGTGATATGGTCGACATACCACTAACCCAACTCCGGAAGCAGATGGCGCTTGTGCCGCAGGATGTACTACTTTTTGGCGGAACCATTTTTGAAAATATTGCCTACGGTAAACCGGGAGCCAGCAAGGAAGAAGTGATAGAAGCGGCCCGCAAAGCCAATGCCCACAATTTCATCTCCGGATTCCCCGAAGGCTACGAAACTGTAGTAGGTGAGCGCGGTGTAAAACTCTCAGGTGGTCAGCGTCAGCGCCTGGCTATTGCAAGAGCAATTTTGAAAGATCCTGTTATACTGATACTTGACGAAGCTACCAGTTCTCTCGATTCAGAATCAGAGTCACTGGTGCAGGAGGCGCTTTACAACCTGATGAAGAACAGGACCTCCTTTGTTATCGCTCACCGCTTATCTACCATCCGCAATGCTGATAAGATAATTGTATTGGAAGGTGGTTATGTAAAGGAGTCGGGAACGCACGCGGAACTTATTCGTATAGATGATGGCCTGTACAGGAATCTGAACCAGTTGCAGATAGAAATGTAGTGGCCTCAGTCGTTGATACGTTCTACGCCTTTTGAAGTGAGCTTTACCACATCTGTTGAACTGTTATAGAACCGGATGATGCCTTTTTGTTCCAACTCTTTCAAGATTGGAAAAAGATCTTGTTTATCGATACTCAATTCTTCAACGAGGCCGTCAATATGAATAGGAGGTGTTCCGCTCAGGTAATGGCGACTGATCTCCTGGAGTTTTTTATGAATTAACCTGGCCG
>CAMPKR010000190.1 GCA_946887345.1 uncultured Bacteroidota bacterium
TCATCTCAATCCAGACAGGATTGCGCGCATAGTCTTTTTCGCTGTAGCGTTTCTCCTGTGCATTTGCTGACACAGAAAGAAATATGCAAGCAGTTGCAATGTAAAAAATCCTCATTTTCATTGGAAAAATATGGGCGTAAAAGTACTTATAATATGTTAAAGAAAACGAGGTTTTTTGTTATAGAATTGTTTTAAAATGCAGGAAAGCGGCCTGTTTCAGGCCGCTTTCCTGCATACTTCAGGTCATGATTATTAACCGCCCGGAATGAGTGTCATTGCTTTGCTGCCGGTATAGTTTCCGGTCTTTAAGGTATAGTAATATATACCGGCCGGCAGACCGTTTCCATCAAAGGTGTATTTGTGTTCGCCTGCAGGCAGCTGCTCACTGGCAATTGTTTTAACGGCTCTGCCCAGTTCGTCGTTGACTGAAAGATTTATCGACTCTTTCTTGTCTAGCGTAAAGGATATCGTCGTTTGTCCGTTGAAAGGATTCGGATAATTGATGAGTTTTATATTCTTCTCAGAGGCGAACAGCTCTTTGGCACTCAGTATATCATTGATGCTTTGGAGATTTGTAGAGAAGATGCCATGGGAGTGTGTAGCAACCACTACCAACCCATCTGTGTCTCGCCAGTCTATCATGTTGGCTACAGAATAACCCACTTCATTGGGAGATTGTTGTGTCCAGTAAGTGCCCAATCCCCAGAGATTATACGTTGCGTATACGCCTATGCTGGTGCCTACCATATAAACGGTGCCGTCGCTGACGGGAATGATCTTAGCCCAACGAATGGATGGACCATTGCCACCACCCGAACTGTTAGCTTCAAGGTTGCCTGCTACTTTTTCCCAGCTGGTGCCTGCGTTGGTAGAGTAAAATAAGCTGTACACGCCGTAGTTAGAAAACACAACCAATACATTGTCTGCGTTGTTCGGGTCGACGGCAATACAGCTAACGTAACCATTCGGGAATATATTAGGCTGTGTGGTAGAGGTAATATCAACCATGGCAGGTGTACCGACGTTAGCATTATCTATGCGATATACTTTTCTGGCTGTGGTGCCGATATATACACGGTTAGCCGGTGTCTCAGAGACAGCTACTGCTGATATGCGCACTCCGGAGAGGGGAATGGAATCGGGAAACTGTATCCAGTTCGTTGTGATAGAATCCCAGTTGGAAGCATAAGGGATACCGGAAAGGTCATCATTTCTCCAGAGATATTTTCCTCCTGCCAGGTACATAATGTTATTATTGTTCGGGTCCACGGTGTATGGATTTATGAAGAGATAGTTTTTACCTCCTAAGGGATCAATACGTGCGAAACTGTCAATTCCGCCGGAAGAGTTCACTTTGGCCCTCATCATCTTGGCATTTTGAATGCTGAAGTAATAGGCAGCTTCGTTGTCAGCTATGTAGCAGTACGAGCCATCGCCCCCGCGGGGATTTATCCAGGGGTCAGTGAGTGTCATTGTATTGGTATACCAGCTGCCATTGTCCTGTGCACCGGCAATAATGATGTTGCTTGTCGTGGCATGATCAATAGCGCAGGCATAAAACATCGAGGTGAGGTAGCCGTTGTTAAGTGACGTCCAGCTAACGTTCGAGGCTGTATTGTCTTCACAACGATGCATACCACCGTCCGTAGCAGCGATCATTCTATTGGGATTGCTTGGATAGAAAACAAGATCCTGCTGATCAGGGTGCTGGTTAGAATAATGCAGCACCACGGGTAAGGTTGCACCCTGTGCGTAGCCACCAATGAAACTTGTGCTGTTCGGATCTGCAAAACCGTTGGTTGACCTATAGAGATTAGTGCCACCGATAAAGACAGTGTTAGGGTCGTTGGGTTTTACTTTTATTACTATATCGTATGAGCCCTGGGACTGGTATTTATCAAATGGCCCGCCCGTAGTAGGAAGGTTTAATGAGCGGTCTTCCCAGTTGCCGCCTGCACCGGTACCATCTCCTGAGATATAAGTGTATTTCCACAGGCTGTTCCATTCTACCTCGCCCTGGAACGTAGTGTCAGGTTGGCCATAGCCGGGTGTATGGCCAAGGAAGTAAACTTGATTTTCATCGGAAGGGCTGATGCCGATCTTGATGCGGTCATAAGTGCCTGCAAAGCCTGTTGGTGTAATATCAGTGAAGGTGATCCCGTCAGTAGAACGATAGATGCCCTTCTGGCTGCTTTCACTGCTGAGGGTTGCATATACTACACCTGTAGCGCTAACCGCTACATCAGTAAAGTAAGCATCGGAGGTAGTTTGAAAAGTCCCTTTTACCAGTGTCCAGGTAGTGCCGCCATCTATACTTCTGCGGATGCCGCCATAGCAAGCAGCATACACCTCATCCTGGGATGTATTGGAAGGGTCTGTGGCAAGTGTCCATGTAAAGTCTCCCCAGTGATCAAATGCTGTCTGACTGTTGCCAACTGTAGAAGGAAGTACCGACCAGTTTTGCCCACCGTCGGTCGACTTGTAAATACCACTGCCGTAGTAATAAGCCCCTGTAGCTGTGGCAGAGGCGCCGTACAATTCCCCCGAACCATAATACCAAACACTGGTGTGGCCGGCGCGGGTGTCTTGCACCAGGCATGAGACACTTTTATTTTGATTTTGCATAGAGGTGGCCGTCCATGTTTGTCCGCCATCGGTTGAGCGCCACATGCCGCCCGAGCAGGAGCCTGCTACCAGGTGATTCTCATCTGTTATATCTATTGCAAAGGCGCGGGTTCTGCCACCTACATTCCACGGGCCGCGGGCAAGCCATGTAGCCGCTGAAGACTTACCATACGAGTTTGTCCCTTGCTCCACATGCGGAAGTGTAGCAGCAAAGGCCATTTCTTTTTCTCTTATCCGCGCCGGTATCTTCCCCGTCGCGGGGTCATGTAGCATCAGCCATTCATGTTGCAGCCGTTCGCTCGAGCCTTCGTCCGCACCTACGGTGGCTGCATCGCCATAAAAGGCCTGTTTCTGATCGGAGTTGCAGGCGAAAAAAGCCATTGAAAAAGTTACAAATAAAACAGGAGCAAGGCTGATCCTTGTAAAACATCTTTTCATAACTGACTATCTTAATTGAAAGATGGATTTAATATACACTTATTCTCTCTTATATCCATAGATGAGGAAATATTCCCCTGTGCCCGGCTTCATTCTTTGCTCAGCGGCGGTAAAGAAAATGTCCCCTTTTTTAAGCCCGGGATAGTGTTCCTGCATTTTAGGGAAGAGCTTTTTAGTATTGTGCAGGGTGTATGCAAATTGTACGGTAAGGGTATCGCCTGCATTAAAAAACAGTGAAACCGAAGAGCCACAGGAAACAATATCAATGATCCTGACGCGTGCCTTACACGGATAAATGGAGCAAAGGCTATCATCGGTGGTTGCAGCGTTAAGTGGGCTCAGCACTTCTGCATGTATGATGCACGACATCGACCCCGGTGCCTCCGGCACTTTGTAAGTCTGCAAGTCTTTCGGTGTTTTGCAGGAAAGAGTAAGAAGAAAAAAGGCCGTCACGAAGGAGACACGCATGTTACAATTTCGGAAATTAATCGCAGGATGGGAAATAAATAAAAAGGCTCCGGATATCCGGAGCCTGTACCTAATCGTTAATCAACCTAATTTGCTTTAATAAAATGCTTACTTACTGTAAAGTCTTTGCCGGAAATCACAGCATTATAATAGCCAGGGGTAAGTTCTTGTACCGAGAATGAATTGCCGGTTGCTTTTATCGAGCTAATCTTTTTGCCTGAAATGTCGAAGATCTCGATGTTCTCAGCGGTTACGGGTGAGGTGAAGTTAATCATGTTGACCGCAGGGTTAGGATAGAGCGTTAACTCTACGTCATTTGAATGCACATTATTTGTTTTAAGCGCAGTGTTCTCATCCACTACGGTGAATATGCCCTGCGAGGTGATATTGTTTCTTCCCAATGTATACAAATTGCCGGCAGCGGTTGCGCTGCTGATTGCAGACAGATCCCAGGCGTTACTATTGAATTGAGAAACATATGCTTTCGACCTGTCGAAATTGTTTATTTCCATATTCGCTGCCCACATGAATTGTACATCCAGGTTAATGCCCGCGCTCACAGAGCTTGAAACAGACCATGCCGCGTCAACCAGTGAAGACGAACTGGAAATGTCTGTGCCAAAATAGCCACCCGATAGTATAACATCCTCCATGCCAATGCTGATATTGCTGGTTGCACAGGTCGCGCTGGCTGTTACTATTGCGGGTGCATAGTTCAATTCGGTGCCGATATGCCACATGCTGTTTTCGTTGGCAGTTATGTTCATTATAAGATTGCCTCCATTACCTGTTATCAAGTAGCTTTCCTCAGACCCTCCGTCTACGTTACCGCTTAGTGCTACGGTAAGATTGTTGGTGCCAAGATCAAGCAATCCTGAAGCCAGTGCGAGTGTACCGGCTACTGTAAGGTTTGATCCCAGGCGAACTATATCATTGCTATACGGTAAGTTCATCGTAAGATTGTTCACCATGTTGCCACCGGGGCGAAAACGGACGTTACCAACGAAGCTCGTCATCGTCATGAAAGTGAGGTCAGAAGCTGAGGTGCTATATATCGCGCCTATACCCGAATTAGAGAAATCAGCATATCCTGAAAACGTAAGGTCATAGCCATTCAGGTTCATAGTACCGGAAGTAAGCGTTACCAATCCGCTAACTATCAAGTCTGAGCCAAGGCTCAGGTTGCCCGTGATATTGTTCATATTGATCGTCAGGTCATGAATCACGTTATTAGCATTATGCATTGGAAGGCTGTTAGTAAGGTTGTTCATGCAGTTGATAGTGATATCGGAGCTCAAATCTGAATTAATGCTGCCCGTACCGGTCACTACCAGGTCACTTGAAGGACCGAAAGTAAGATCGAAGCCGTTTAGAACCAGGTCGCCCGAGTTCATTGTCAATGTTGTATTCAGGATCAGGTCAGAAGAAAGCGCAACTGCGCCCGAAGACAGGTCAAGCGATATACCGTTCAAGCCGCTGCCCGTAAGTTCGATGCCTGTGCTTGTTGACGTACCCTGGTAGCTGACAGTATAGTTGTTAGCGAGGTCAAGCACACCGGAACCTGTTGCATTAAGGCTGCCCCCGTTTACTACGATTGCAGAATTGTTGCCCATAGTAAGCGAGCCGGAACTAATAGTTGTAGCAGAACCGATAACATTCAAGGTGCCGGTAACAGTTATGGCGACAGGGGTGTTTATATTAGTTGAGTTAGTAGTGAATTGCTGTGCGGTAATATTGCCCGTAAATCCGAAGCCCGAAGGAAGACTTACCAACATGCCATGTAACAGGATGCTGCCGCTACCGGATAAGCTGGAAT
>CAMPKR010000191.1 GCA_946887345.1 uncultured Bacteroidota bacterium
AAATACCTGTTCACCATTTTATTTTCGGCCATTTCTATTAGCTCGCTTGCACAGCTATCCATTGGCGCACGCCTGGTAGCCAATTACCAATTTTCGCTCCATAGAGCTTTAAATGGTCCTACTAAAAACTGGGGTGAGCCGGCAACTGAATGGGACAAGGACCTGGTACTGAGTTATACATTGAAGAACTGGGGGTTCGAGGCCAGTATCAACCATGACAAAAAAGCGGGCTTTGATTCCTACGGTTATTATCTAAGCGAGTTTCAAACTTTCACCGACTGGTCGGAAAACCGCTACAGCATTAATACCGCAGCGCAGTACAATGTATGGGGCATAGGCAAAAAGAAGCAACTCAGAAATTTCATCGGGCTTTCACTAAATCCAATTTACACAATATCCAAAGAACGCCGAATAGTAGAAGACGCGAACGGCAATGTGGTGTACGATGTAAAAGGCAGGGATGTCCTCCTCATGTTACTACCAGGCCTTCATTATACCCTACGATACAGTGTGAACAGGCACCTGCTGCTCACTGGTACTTTCTTCGTCCGCTACGATTACGAAGGGGCAATGACCGGGATTCCCGGTGCCTACCGCGATACTCGTCTGGGCGTGGGCATAGGCGCTTCATATAAAATAACTCCTTAACTTACGTAAAACTCTTAAGCATGAAATACCTGCTCACCGTTTTGTGCGTCGCAGTTACCGTCAGTGCTATGGCACAGGTATCTGTGGGCATGCGGCTGGTGGCCAACCGTCACTTCTCAGCTCACAATGCAATCAACGGAACGGCCGGTACGCAACCAAAGTCACACATTGGATGGGATAAAGATTTGGCAGGGAGATACACTGCCCGGAACTGGGCCTTTGAACTCAGCCTCAACCATCAGAAAGATCAGTCGCTCACAAAATATTCCGGCGGGGGACAGTATTTATCCACCGAGTACTCTTATACGCGCTACTATACCGAAAACCAATTCCAATTCAGCACTGTTGTACAATATAATGTTTGGGGTATGGGTA
Organism: uncultured Bacteroidota bacterium; assembly: GCA_946887345.1. Next base: position 1,024 of record CAMPKR010000191.1, read on the forward strand.
AAAACAAACTGCTCAGGAATTACGTCGGCCTGTCTATAGACCCCTTATATATTCACTACAAAAAAAGAAATACTTCTGAGAACAATAAGGGAGTAACGCTTTACGATGAAACATATAAAAGCGAGGACCTGAATATTCTTCCGGGTCTCCGCTATTCCCTCTGCTACGACGCTGGCAAACATCTGCAAGTTCTCGGCACTGCTTTCCTCCGGTACAATCCTCATGCGGCAGCATTTACGCCTGCAACTATTGGTGCTCTTGATGCGCAATTTGGGTTCGGCCTTGGGGTTTCATATAAAATAACTCCTTAACTTTAGCAAAACTTACCTGTATTGAAAACTCTGTTTTTAGGATTGCTGGTTTTGTTGTCGTCTTCAGCATGTGCACAGCGTTTCTCTGTTGGTATTAGATCCGGCATATCAAAAGGCATGGTTGTCGGAAAACATATCGCATCGGCCGAGAGCTATACCTGGTATGATAGCGCAGTCTTTAATCCACCATCGGAGTATAAATGGATCAACAGTGTTTTTGTCCGTTACCAAACCAAAAAACGATTGGCCTTTGAACTTAATGCCAGCCACTATTCCGAAAAATCAAGTTCCTGGATGAGAACCCAGCAGGGGCCGGTCTATCCGCCTTATGAAGTCAAAGCCTACAATACTGATAATTACTATTATTTCTCAACCCTCGTTCAATACAACATCGGCCTTAAATCGCTTACACACAGGCGTTTTCTTGAACGATTTAGTCCTTTCATAGGCATTGGATACGGCATGGTCTACAAGCACTTTTCATATACCTCCCTTGCTGCTAGAAACAATGCTATTCATGAGGAAACACATCGTGGGCGACTAGAGTCCTATAGTGAGCGCTGTGCTTTGAACTACCTCATGAATTATAAAGCAAATAAACACCTAAGCTTGAATTGCTCCCTGCTGTTCAGTTTCGATCCGCAATTTATTAATTGGGCCGGCACCGATTATTATGTAATGCCTTTTGCAAACTCATTTTTTACCTCACAACTGGGCATTTCCTACAACATCTATTAACAACCCATGAAACAACTCATACTTCTTTCCATGCTACTAGCTGCAAGCCTCAGCGCGCAGGCCCAGGCTTACTCTATTGGCGGCAAAACAGGCCTCAATAGCTTCGTATCGATCGGAAACGGCATGCGCGCAACTGATATGGAGCCCAAAGGCGGCTATCTTACCAATGTTACGGGAACTCTTATGGGCCGCTACGCGGGGAAAAAGAAATGGGGCCTGGAAGCCGCGCTGAGTTATGCTGTGCTCAACCAGTCGGAAACTCCAAACTATTGGTCTGCTAAGACATATTTCATGGTCACAGACTACTACATGGTTGACCTGTCCGCGCAATATGAGCTAAGCTGTGGCAATTGGGCCCAAAATAATCTCCTCAAAAGGCTGCATATCTACGTGGGTGCAGGAATTTCTGTGGCACTGGCTGCCGAGACCTATTCTTATACAGAATATTTGCCGGAGGCGAGAAATGTAATACAAGGCAGGGGCACCAGCGTAGGTGGTATGTTATTGCTCACTCAGATGGCTTCTTATAGGCTAAATAAGGAATTCAGCTTCCTGGTTAGCTCAGAGCTTAAAACAATGCCCTGGCAATGGAATGGCTACCTTCAAAGAAATAGCATGAGTAGCGCTCAACTAGGCCTTCTTTATCATATGCACTGATAATCAACGTATTAACACAATCGTTCCACGTGGAACAACTAAAAACAAAGACTATGAAAAAGGTAGTATTACTTTCCCTGGCAACCGTAGGCTGGTTAACCCTTAATGCTCAGAACCTTTCAGTTGGTGCAAAAACAGGCGTAAGTAATTGGTTATCAGTGGAAAATGGTCGTGGGGCCTATATACAACAATCCAGCGATGGTCAAAAACTATCCTGGGATAAAGAGTTGTTTGTTCGCTATCAGGCTAAATGGCCTTTGGCAATAGAAGTGGGGGTGAATCATGCGACGCGGGAAATGGAGCCTATTTCAGAGAGTTGGTCCTGCTGTTTCGGACCATGTATCTATGACACTTTTTATACCCAGGCCACGCTCAACTACACTGAGATAAATATCAGTTTACAGTACAAGCTGCCTGAGATCTGCAAGAAAAGCTGTCTGCTGAGCAGAATGAGTAATTATATTGGCATTATTCTCACTCCCGGGATTATTACGACGTCCGGCACCAGGTATAACGGCTCCACTTACCTTGAAAATCCACCGGCATACACCTCTGCATACAATGATAACAGCAAAACTCTCTCCTATGGCTTAAATCACACTCTTGTTTATTCCATTACCAGGCGATTATCCTTTATTTCTACAGCCGGCGTTAGAATGCGTTCAAATCAGTACTATGGCCATAGCTATCGTGCAACCAATGTTCGGGCTAACTGGTCAATCGGCGCCTCATACAACATAAAATAGATCGAAATTCCAGTTAAATAAACACCAATGAAGAAAACATGTCTCCTTTTATTTGCCCTGGTTACTGGCCACCAGGCGTCCTCGCAGCAATTCTCAGCCGGGCTCAAATCGGGCATAACTAATTGGTTTACAGCTATTAACACAAAGAACCCTATCCGCAAAGCAACCGATGGACAGGCGCTAGGCTGGGAGAAAGAGCTGTTTGGACGGTACAGCCTGAAGAATGGCCTGGCCTTCGAATTGGGCGTCGGGCATACCTCCCGGAAAATGGAACCGAGTGGATACTGGTTTACTTGCGGGGCCGGATGTGACCGGGATAGTATCTATATTATCAGTAAAAGAGACTATTATTTACTCAATATTAGTGCCCAGCGACGGGTGTTGACCATAAAAAAGCGATTCAGCACCTACCTGGGCCTCATTGCCCGCCCCGGACGGCTTGTAACTGAAAACATCGTGACTTCCTATTCCCGGCGGGACGAAACAGTGGCACCCGCCACAAATACGCACTACTACCGCCAATTTACATTAGCATTAGGGCTCAGCAATACCTCGGAATACTCTATTGGCCGGCATCTAACCGCTTATGCAACTGTTTCTACCTCTATTAACATGCTCAGTCAATACAATTTCAACGGATATAGAGATGCAAATACCAGGCTTAATGGCCTTATAGGCCTTGGGTATACGTTCTAAGCCGTAATTATGGGTTGTTCCACGTGGAACATGTATATTGTAGAGAATTCTTAAGCTCCCCTTCATATGTTCCACGTGAAACACATCATCATAGCGTCAGTTCTGTTCCTCTTGGCCTGCAAAGAGAAAAAACAGGCCGATTTAATCCTCTACAACGCCAATATCTACACCGCAGCAGGCGATACGGCTAGTAAAAACTGTATTGTTGTTAAAAATGGGATCATTCTTGCCGTCGGAAACGGGGATTTAATAGAGGAATACAACGCCAAAGACGTAATAGACCTTGAATTTGCTACCATATACCCGGGTTTCATAGATGCGCACTGCCATTTCACCAACTACGGCCTGGATAAGTATAAATGCAAGCTATTCTTCACCAAATCCTTCGCAGAAGTGGTGGAAAGGATAAAAGAATACGAAAAAATCAACCAATATGGCTGGATATACGGCCGCGGCTGGGACCAAAACGACTGGGATTTAAAGGAATTCCCCGATAATGCAGAATTAAACCGCCTCTATCCCGACAAACCGGTGATCCTAAAACGAATCGACGGCCACGCAATGCTGGTCAACCAAAAAGCATTAGACCTCGCAGGCATTACAGCAAACACCAAAATAGAAGGCGGACTTATAGAAATAAAGAACGGAAAACTCACTGGCATACTTGTAGATAATGCCATGGATCCGATAGAAAAAATTGTTGCTGCACTGCCCGAAAAAGACGCCACTAATTACCTCAAAGAAGCCGAATCCGACTGTTACAAAAATGGCCTCACTTCAGTAGTCGACTGCGGCTTAAGCCTTGATTTCATTGAGCTTCTAAGAAAACTGTACAAAGAAAAAACGCTCTCCATTTCCAATACAGCGCTTATTTCCCAGGATAAAAAGACGCTCGAAAAATACCTTTCTGCCGGTCCTTTTGTTGAACCCCCTTTGTATGTAACAGGAATAAAAGTTTACGCCGATGGGGCTCTGGGCTCCAGGGGCGCAGCCTTACTAGATGAGTACTCTGATAAGTCCGGCCATTACGGACTGATACTATCACCAATAGAAGAAATGAAGCAAATTGCCCTTGATGCTAAGGCTCACAAATGGCAGCTATGTACACACGCTATAGGGGACAGCGCCAATCGGGCAATTCTCAGGCTTTACGCTGTTATATTA
>CAMPKR010000192.1 GCA_946887345.1 uncultured Bacteroidota bacterium
GTTAACTCAGACAACAAGACGCTGTATGTAGGCACGGCAGGCGGGGGCCTCTGGAAAAGCACCAATGCAGGCGCATCGTTCAAACCGATGTTTGATAAGTATTGCCAGAGCATAGGAGCGCTGGCTATTGATCAGAAGACACCTTCAACCATCTATGTTGGAACGGGTGAAAGCAATATGCGTAATTCTGTATCGATAGGTAACGGCATGTATAAGTCGACCGATGGTGGCAGCAACTGGACCAAAATAGGACTGGACAGCACTGAGCATATTGCCAAAGTGATGATAGACCCCAAGAACTCTGATATCATTTACGCAGCAGCACCGGGGCCACTCTGGAGTGACAGCAAGCACAGGGGACTTTATAAGTCGACCGATGCCGGCAAGAGCTGGGAGAAAATACTCTACATTAATGAAAAGGCAGGTTGCGCAGATATAGCGATTGACCCTAATGATCCCAATATCATTTATGCCAGCACCTGGGAATTCAGAAGGCTACCCTACTCTTTCAACTCAGGAGGTAATGGCAGCGGACTCTGGAAAAGCACCGATGGCGGTAAAAACTGGCGTGAGCTGAAGAACGGATTGCCTAACAAGCCATTTGGACGTATAGTGGTGACACTAGCCCCCAGTGCGCCAAAGAACCTGATAGCGATAGTGGAATCGAAAGAGACAGGACTATACATATCGGAAGACGGCGGTGAAAACTGGAAAAAGCAAAGCGCGACTATGAACGTGGTTTCAAGGCCTTTCTATTTCAGCACACTGGTGATAGATCCTAAAGACCCGAAGCGTGTTTACCGCCCGGGGTTTGCCTTCTCCTACTCAAGTGATGGCGGCTATTCGTTCAGCGAAGCATCTGGTGACGGAGGTTGGGTGCATAGTGACCACCATGCACTTTGGATAAATCCTAACTATACTAACCAGATGTATCTGGGTACGGACGGGGGTGTATACATAAGCCTGGACCGAGGTGCGACATGGATGTTTGTACAGAACCTACCGGTTGGTCAATTCTATCATGTAGCAATAGACGAGCAGAAACCTTACCGTATATACGGAGGTCTGCAAGACAACGGCAGCTGGATGGCACCTTCTGCCGCACCCGGAGGCGTTGGCAACTCAAATTGGATGAATGTTTTTTTCGGCGATGGCTTCTGGACTATTCCCGACCCGACCGATCCCAACACCTGCTATGCAGAATCTCAGGGAGGCAATGTATCGAGAATAGACCTGAGTACTCTAAAATCAGTTGGCATACAGCCGCAACAGGCGGTGGGCGAAGAAAAACTACGCTGGAACTGGAACACACCAATAGTAGCAGGACAAGCCAACAAGAAGAACCTCTATGCAAGTGCGCAATACCTGTACAAGAGTACAGACCAGGGACGCAGCTGGCAGAGAATATCACCCGACCTGACCACCAATGATAAGAAGAAGCAAAAACAAGAAGAGTCGGGCGGATTGAGCGAAGACAATACTTCTGCTGAAAACCACTGTACCATCTTTACTATTGCCGAGTCGCCCTTTGATGAAAAGACGATATGGATAGGTACTGACGATGGCAACCTGCAATACACTACGGATGGCGGTAGGAACTGGACGAACGTTGCCAAAAACTATGCTGTAGCCGGCATACCTGCACAAACATGGATCAGCAGCATAGAACTCTCACGCTATGACAAGAATACTGTGTACGTAACCTTTGACAACCACATGTATGGAGACATGAAGACCTACGTGGCCAAAACCACTGACGGAGGCAAGACATGGACGCAACTGAAGAGCGAAGAGTTTACAGGCTTTGCGCACAAAGTAAAGGAAGACCCTGTGAACGAGAACTTACTTTTCGTAGGAACAGAGATGGGACTTTTCTGCAGCATGGACGGCGGGGAAAACTGGTTCAGGATGAAGAATAACATCCCGGAATATGCGCTGGTGCGTGACATACAGATACACAAGGAAACCCATGACCTGGTGCTGGGCACGCACGGACGGGGTGTGATAGTGCTGGATAATATAACGCCGATACGCAATTTATCGCAGGAGATAGCGGACAAAGGTGTGCATATATTCCCTGCTGAGCCGATCGCTCTATCGAACGGAAAGTATGGCGGCGGTGGCTTCCCTTCGACCGGGGGATGGAGTGGCGGTAACCCCAGCTCAATACAACCGATACAGTATTACCTGAAAGAGAGAGTAAGCTCGGGTGAAGTGAAGATAGAGATATATGATACCGCAGGAAAACTGGTGCAGACACTACCTGCGAGCAAACGCAAAGGCCTGAACAAAGTATACTGGAATATGCGCCACACACCACCCAAAACAGCGACAGGGAGCACTAAGCTTGACTATTCAGGCTTTGTAGCGCCAATGGTATTGCCGGGAATATATACGATGAAGCTGAAAGTGGCAGACCAGGAATATAGCAGCCAACTGGTGATGACGCATGACACATCGAATCACAAATTTTCGGAAGAAGACAGGTACCTGCAGTACAAGACATCGATGGAGCTATATAACCTGCATGAGAACCTGGCGAAGCTGGTAGATAAGATAAATGCAGAGCAGAAAATGCTGAAGGAATATACTGCCAAAGTGAGCAGTCCGAAGAACAAAAAGCTGCTGGAAGAGTATAATACCAAGCTGGAAGACCTGCGCAGCACCCTGCTGGCAACCAAGAAGAAATCGATATTTGCCGATGAGAAGCAACTGCGTGAAGAGATAACAGAAGTGTACGGTTCCGTATGCGGACAGGAGTGTAAACCATCGAACCTGCAGATAGAGCGTACGAATATGCTGAAGGATGAGTATAAGGAGAAGGAAAAGGCGTACAACACGGTTTATAGCCAGTATTCTGAGAAGGTGAAGGAGGCTCTGAACCTGGATGAACCTAAGGAAAAAAAGGGTTCGTCGGGCAGGAATGCGAATTAGGACCTCACCCCCGGCCCCTCTCCACAAGTGGAGAGGGGTTTTTAGCCGGGCTGGAAAGTCGGGCTTTTTTGTGTGGTTTATGTGTTTCAATGCTGTGTACCACCCCGGCCGCGAAGGGCGGCCACCCCTCCTAAAAACAGGAGGGGAGTCGAATTTTATCGTGTAACTTGCAGTAAAATTGAACAAATGAGACCACTAAAATTATCACTGTTAGCATCGGCTTTGTTGCTGGGCAGTGTGACCATGAAAGCGCAGAGCGCAGATGAAGTAATGAATAAGCATATAGCAGCTGTGGGCGGTGCAGAAAGCTGGAAAAAAGTTACCTCTATAAAGAGATCAGGAACGGTGAGTGTGCAAGGCAATGAGTGCAAGCTGACCATGACCCAGTCGCAAAGGAAGGGTTTCAGGATGGACCTTGACTTTGATATGGGTGGCACAGTGCTGAACAACTATGTGATACTCACTAATACCGAAGGCTGGCAATACTTTCCTGTAGGCGGGCAAACAGCCCCACAGGCAATGACGCCGGAGCAGGTAAAAGAATCGCAGGAAGAACTGGACCTGACCGACGACGTTATAAAACTGAAGACTGCAGGCACCAAAGTAAGTTATGACGGTAAAGAACAAGTAGATGGCAAAGAATGCCATAAGCTGAGTTATGCCACTAAAGACGGAGATCCCGTGACATTACATTTTGATGCAACTACCGGTTACCTGGTAAAAAAGACAGAAAAAATGGAAATGCAGCCAGGGCAGAAAATAGATGCTGCCAGCAGCTACAGCGACTATAAAAAACTTCCCGAAGGTATATCATTACCCATGAGCGGTAACGACCCCACTTTGGGTGCTTTCACTTTTACAAGTGTAGACATAAATAAGGGTGTAGACGATAGTGCGTTTAAAAGCAAGTAGGTTGGTTGACTTGCAGATATTATAAGATAAGAGTCCCGGATATGGGACTCTTATTTTTGTTTTTGGCAAGAACGTTGTGTGAGATTGCCACGCCGCGTCAACCAGGTATCATCACTTTATCTTTTTGTTCGTTTGCGGCTCGCAATGACGAAGGGAGTTTTTATAAAGCAAAGCCCGCGACAAGTCGCGGGCTTTGCTTTATACCTGAATGTCTTTTATTCACCTCCACTGCCTTCGAGCTTATCGAGCTCAAACATGAGGGAGAAACGAAGTGTATTAGAAAGTGGATTGCGGTTGATACCTGAACCTGAAGGAACAAGGTAGGCTACGTTGATGTTGAACACGTTGTAGCGAACACCGATACCACAGGTGAAGTATTTACGATCACCCTTTGTTTTGTCTTCGTAGAAATAACCGGCACGAACAGCGAACTGATTCTGGTACCAGTACTCAAGACCAGCGGAAATCTGGAATTCGCGCATTTCTTCGCCAAAGCCACCGGGAGCATCGCCGAATGAACCGAACATGCCTGATACCACAGACTTATCTGTAGGATAGTATTGATTACCGGCAGTATCGAACTGAGGGCTTGGTACCAACAGCTTATTAAGGTCAAGTGCAAAAGTTACTTTGTTATACTCATCAAATTGAGAAGTATACGCAGCACCCAATCCAAGATTGATAGGAATGAAATCCCTGCGAAGTGTATTGTAAGAAATTTTAGAACCAACATTGGACAGGATAGCACCCAAAGCTAATGTGTTAGCACGGCCGCCGTCGAGTTCGTTTGTTTTACTATAGAACACACCAAGATCAGCAGCGAAGGCATTACCAGGTTTATAATTAGCCGTAGAGCTAACACCTGCTGCAATAGCAGAATGTATATACCGCAGGCTAAGACCTGTAGAGAGATAAGGAGACAGACGACGAGAATAACCGATATCGAAAGAAAACTCACGAGGTTTACCTGTACCTATAGGCTGGGCATTCACGTCAGTATAATTGATATCACCAAGATTGAAGTAACGAAGTGAAGCACTTACTGCCTGGTTGTTTTCAGGACCAAATTTGGCAAAGCCTGAGATGTAACCCAACCAGATATCAGGAACCAGATCTTTCAGCCATGGTGTGTAAGTAAGAGAAACACCATATTTTTTTTCAGTAAAAGGTATCTTGGCCACGTTCCAGTATTGAGCATTAGCGTCGGCGCTGATAGCTATTCCCACGTCTCCCATAGCACCTGAACGGGCATCGGGTGAAATTCTTAAAAAAGGAACTGCGGTAGTGATGGTATTTACCTGACCATTAAGGTTTGCGGTGGACTGCGCCGTGGCTTTGTCAAAAGAAAAACATGCTAACAACCCTAATCCAACTAAAGCAAAGCGTTTTGCCATTCTATTATTATTTATTTTAAAGTTTTGCAAAGGTATTTTATTTATACTTGTCAACAAACAAAGACATTAAT
>CAMPKR010000193.1 GCA_946887345.1 uncultured Bacteroidota bacterium
GGTTTATATTATACTACAATAATTTTTTTATGGAAAAAGGTACCGTAAAGTTTTTCAACACAGTAAAAGGCTTCGGCTTTATTACTCCTGAGTCAGGAGCTAAGGACGTATTTGTTCACAGCTCTGGTTTAATTGGCACTATCCGCGAGGGTGATAAAGTTACTTACGAAGTGCAGGCAAGTCCTAAAGGCCCGAGTGCAGTTAACGTAAAAGCCGAATAACAAACTCATATCGACAGGTAGATACCCGCTTCGGCGGGTATTTCTATTTTATCTCATACAACCACAATCTGCGGCATGGAAGACATGATATTAAAATTCAGCGAGTCGCTGGAGAAGTTGAATAATGGTTTGTCTATGACCATCCTCCGGCTTCAACTACAGGCAATGGAAACGGCCCTGAAAAAGCACTCACCGGATGCCTACCTGGAATATATGTCAGCATTCAATACATTAATGATAACGGATGAAGCTTACCTGAGCCTGGTCAATTCCCTGAACGAGGCCAAGGCCACCATCGATCTCCTTGCCGCATCTGCAGCCAAACAGGCTGAGGAAGGTTCTGGTAATTGATTCCATTATACCAAACCATATTCTATGACAAAGGATGAGAAAAAGCAGGCACTGCTGGCGCTTATCAATAAAGTAAATCCTGATATGCCGGAGGCTGAGTTGGAAAGCGTCTTATCTCAAATTATCTCCGAAGTTGGCAAAACCCGTTACCGCCTGCGCGACATGCCTCTTATCACGGGCGCTTTGAATCTTTTAGTCTCCACCATCGTTCTTGACTATGAAGAAAAAGAAAAAGGCAGCTACGAGGATGATACGGCGCTGAAGACGCTGGTGGATCTGTCCCTATTATAAAATCCCCTCCAGGACACTTGTCATGTGGAGCACAGCGAAACATCTTCAGTAGGCTTCAAATAAGCAAGGGTAGGGGACTACCCTACACAAACAAACCACTCGTCGCCCAACCGTCATTGCAAGCCGCACTCTTGATACAGCTGAATAATAACCTCAGTTGACGCGGCGTGGCAATCTCACCTCGCTTTCTTGCTCCATAAACGCAGTTATAATATAGGTGCTGTCACTACGGAAGAGAAAAATTCCCGGTAAACAACCGGTTACTTTGTTTGTCCAGAACCTTATAATAATATACTCCGGGCACGCTTACAATATTTCCGATATACAGAGTTTTCTTAAGAGTAAAATCACTTCTTTGAATAGTCTGCCCGAGTTGATTAACAATCATTATCTTGCCCGAAGAAATAACATATGGCAAAACAATCTCACTATCAAATGTCAAAGGATTCGGACTCACGCAAGCGGCTGTTTTTTGTGGTACAGAGCTTTTCACGCTAAGTCCAAAGTCTTCGTCGCAGCTACTGGTATTATCGTAGTATACAAGTCCAAACAACCCAAATTCGTACCACTCCCACGAAAACGTATCAATTGCAGGGTTAAATGGCGGATTGATGCCGTTGTTCTCAAAACAACTTTCAAAATAACACTCCTCAAAAAAGTAGGGGTACAAAGGATAGATAGGACCGTTAATACAACCAACTCCTTCAATAAATCTATAACCCACAAAAGGTCCGCTAGTCAATGAATTCAAATCCCAAATTCTATGGAATATGCCGTTTATAGAAACTGAGTCGATATTACTGACAACGTGGCTTGCGAATTGATTTGAAAATGTGTCACCCGGAATTAAATTATAATCATATAGCAATCTTTCGACCGTATCATATGTTGGCCAGCCGGGAGCAAACGCAATCACTATATTATTTGCTGTGTCATCTCGTACAAAAATCACATGATTATAATACGACAGTTTAGAATAATAGTGGTTATTAAAATTTGTATCACCGGAGTAATAATAAATATTTACGCCAGGCATGTGATCATCACCACCGCAAGAATTATTAATTACCCGCCACTTATTAGTTGTGTCACTAAAGTATATATTCTGGGCACTTGAATTGAAACACAAAATGACCAAAGTCCAAAGCGCGGCTTTTCTGAATATATTTAGAGCCATAAGTTACTTTTCATTGATATATGACGAAAGGTAAATAACATCTGTTAGAATTTCGACAACTAAAATTTCCCGTTTGGCGCAAGTTTGCCGCCCAGCCATCGCGCGTAGCGAACTTGTGCCGACATATACAGCCAGGCATTTCCCACTTAACAGTAAGGAAGTTATGGCGACCAGGCCGTTCCCAACCTGCAGCCATAAATTTTCAATTATTCCTTTTGAGCCATAATTTACATTATGTTAAGTAAGAATTATTGAGCTTTAGAGGGATTGTGTATATTTAATCGTCTAAGAATAAGCAATGAAGCATTACCTCTTACTACTCCTCTGCCTCTGCCCACTAATATTATCTGCAAAGAACGACCGCAAGGCTGATTCCCTGTACTTCCGCAAGAACTACACCAAGCAGGAAGTCCGGATTCCCATGCGCGATGGCATACGTCTGTTCACAACCGTCTATGCTCCCAGGGACAATTCTGAGAAACATCCAATCCTTATGATCCGGACACCTTACTCGGTCGCCCCATATGGCAAGGACTACTCTATGATCTGGGAACGCCATTATATGACCTATCTCAGGGAGAACTATATCCTCGTGCTGCAGGATGTCCGCGGCCGCTGGATGAGTGAAGGTGAATTCCTTGATGTCCGCCCCTTCAACCCCGACAAGCAAGGCAAGGAAACAGATGAGTCTTCTGACACTTATGACACCATTGACTGGCTGCTGGCCAATACCAAAAACAATAACGGCAAGGTGGGTATTACCGGCGTTTCCTACCCCGGATTCTACGCTACTATGGCGGCTCTTTCAGGGCATCCGGCAATTAAAGTAGTTAGTCCGCAAGCCCCCGTAACTGATTGGTATTCAGGCGATGACTTTCATCACAATGGCGCCCTTATGATGTTGGATGGCTTTAATTTTTACATGGGTTTCGGCCAGCCCAGACCTTATCCGACCACCGTTGGACCTACTCCTTTTAAACACCATACGGACGATAATTACGCCTTCTTCCTGAAGCATGGCACCTACAGGGATCTTCTGAAACTGGCTGGCGATTCTATCAAATTTCTGAAGGACCTGGCAGCTCACCCCGATTATGATGAGTACTGGGCCGAGCGAAATACCCGGAATTTCGTGCAGGATATCCCCGATCATATTGCCACCCTGGTTGTGGGCGGACTTTATGACGCAGAGGACTGCTTTGGTGGCTGGAACCTGTATAGGGCAATAGAGAAAAAGACCTCCAATACCAATAAACTCGTTATGGGCCCCTGGTCGCATGGCCAATGGCAGAAAGAACCAGGCGATCATATGGGCAATATCCGCTATGGCTCCAATACTTCTGACTGGTACATAAAAAACATTGAGGCCCCCTACTTCAACTATTACTTGAAGCAAACAGGCTCACTTAATAGTATCGCCGAAGCCACCATCTATTTCACGGGCGCCGACAAATGGAGGCAGTTCCCACAGTGGCCGCCTGTATCTAAAAGAAATGAGTCATTATATCTGCAAAACAATGGTTTTCTGCAATTTACAGTGGATAACTCATCAAAAACTTACAACTATTATACTTCTGATCCCGCCCATCCTGTTCCCTATACAGAAGACGTTCACCTGGGCCGTACCCGCGAATATATGAACGATGACCAGCGCTTTGCCAGCCGCCGAACCGATGTGCTAACTTATCAAACCCCGATACTTACCGAAGATGTTACGCTCGCCGGTCCCGTTGTTGCCGACTTGTTTGCTTCTATCTCTACCACAGATGCAGATTTTGTCGTAAAGCTCATCGACGTGTTCCCCGATGAGTTCAGATACGATACTCTGAAATATGGCCACGGCAACCGTAAACCCTATCCTATGGGAGGCTACCAGATGCTGGTGCGTGCCGAAATAATGCGCGGTAAATACCGTAACTCACTCTCCGATCCTGAGCCCTTCGTACCAGGTGAAGTCACCAGGGTAAAATATGCGCTGCCCGATGTGGCCCACACCTTTATGAAAGGCCACCGGCTGATGGTGCAGATACAGAGCTCCTGGTTTCCCTTAGCCGACCGCAACCCTCAGCAATTCCTGAACATTTACAAAGCCCGTAAGGAAGATTACATTAAATCGGATATCAGGATATACACCAATTCGGAATACCCCTCCCGGATCATAATACCGGTACTGGATTGATCTACTTAACAATAATTTTATTATTGTAGCAATGCTATCCTACTGTAGGATTTCGCCTATGTGCTTATTGATGTTTTCGGAGATCTTCTCCATAGGCAGGTCATTGCTGTCCACACCAAAAGGATCCTCTATCTCCTCTGCCACAAGTTCCAGGCTGGCCAGCACATAAAATATAAAGGTAACAACAGGTATCACCAGGTAGCCCAGGGAAAATACATACCCTACCGGCAAGGTGATGACATAAATAAAGATGAACTTCTTGATAAAGGCACTGTAGGAATAAGGAATCGGAGTATTCTTTATCCGTTCACAGGCGCCACAGATATCGGTGAAACTTTGCAGCTCAGCATTGATGATGATATACTGGTCTCCTGTTATCTTCCCTGCTTTGTACAGGTCGTTGGCTTTGCCCAGTATCAGCATCGCCACGTGATTAGGCACATGCTGCTCTTTGGCCAGCTCCGCCAGTTCCGGGTGCTCCACTTCGTCCAGGGCAAAGCGGGTTACATCACTCTGCAGATGGGCTTTCAGTACCCGGGCATATAGCGGTATCGTCCTCCGGAAGAAGGCCCGGTCTGCCACCTCCCCGGCATCCAGCATAGTGTTGATCTTTATAGCCAGGTTGCGACTATTGTTCACCAGTTGGCCCCAGAGCTTTCGGCCTTCCCACCAGCGGTCGTATGCTGTATTGGTGCGGAACACCAGCAGCATGGAAATGGCAAACCCCAGCAGGTTATGCATCATGGGGATGTTCTTCAGCCAGTTGTGCCCGGAAAGATTCAGAAATTCTATCTCAATAAAAGCTATAACTGCAGAGTATGCCGCCACAAAAAGTATCAGCGGTGAGAGCTTCCTGACGGTATCCGCCTTATGCATTCTGAAGATAACGGAGAACCATTCTTTAGGATTATATGCCAGCATAGACCGAGTTTAGGACAAATATATAAAGCCTTAGACTGAGATGATCACAGATTTACCCACAAGTTTGAGCGGCGGAAATACCCTGAAGTTTTACTTTAAGTAACACTTGTACTGTAGATAGATAAGCATGTCTGCAAG